>JAEEHO010000091.1 GCA_016280845.1 Paludibacteraceae bacterium
AGATGCTACACAGAGCATTGCAAGTAAAAAGTACTTCTTCATTTTTGTTGATTTTTAAGATTATACAATAGATTCAGTATTTATTTGCAGCGCAAAGATACTGCTTTTTTTTCATATACGCAAGTTTTGTGCCAAAATTCTTAATTACAAATAATATATTCTTGAAATTTTTGCATAATTCATTTTTTTATACTACCTTTGCACCAAGTTTTATACAAGGAATATGATTGACCAAAAGGAAATATTGCGTCGGCGCGACATGCGCGATGTGTTCACATTCACCATCGACCCCGCTGACGCCAAGGATTTTGACGATGCGCTCAGTTTTGTGCGCAACGAAGACGGCACCTACCAGATAGGCGTACACATAGCCGATGTGTCGCACTATGTCAAGCCCGGCAGCAAGACAGACGAAGATGCCTATAAACGCGGCACCAGTGTTTATCTGGTAGACCGCGTGCTGCCTATGTTGCCCGAAGAACTATGCAACGACCTGTGTTCGCTTCGCCCCAACGAAGACAAACTCTGCATGTCCGTTGTCTTCACCATGGACGCCGATGCACGCGTGCTGAAGCAGAAGATCTGCCGCACCGTGATTCGTTCGAACGCACGACTCAACTACGATGAGGCACAAGAGATCATCAAAGACGAAGGGCGAAAGGCGAAAGGCGAAGAGTTAGAGAACGCTATTATGGCGCTGCACGGTATGGCGGAGAAACTGCGTGCCGAGCGTATCGCCAATGGCGCGTTGACCATCGAACAGGACGAGATGCGATTCCGCCTCGACAGCAAAGGACAGCCGACCGAGATATATTTCGAGCACCCGAACGAGGCGCACCACCTGATAGAAGAATTCATGCTGCTGGCCAACCGCACCGTTGCGCGTTCGGTAGGCGGCAAACCGTTTGTTTACCGCGTGCACGATATACCCAATAGTGATAAACTGGACGAAGTCAAACAATTCAAAAAGCGTATGGGCAGCCGTGTGCTGGCACAAGTGATTGATATGCTGACTATTCGCGCCCAAGCCAAAGCCGTCTATTCGACCCACAACATCGGTCACTACGGCCTGGCATTCAGCCACTATACCCATTTCACTTCGCCTATCCGCCGTTATCCGGATCTGATGGTTCATAGGCTCATAGACAAATACCTCTTGTCCGGCAAGGGCGACACATGGCCGCAAGACCAATTGGAAGAAATATGTGAGCATTGTTCTGCGTGCGAACAAGAGGCGCAACAGGCTGAACGCGAAAGCATTAAGATGTTCCAGGCCATGTGGTTGGAGCAACATATCGGCGAGACCTTTGCCGGACGCATCACCGGCGTGACGGACTTCGGACTGTTTATCCAACTGGACGAGAACCGATGCGAAGGACTGGTGCATGTGGCTACACTCGGCAAGGACGGCGAATACTGGCAGCACGACGAAAAGAACTATCGCCTCATTGCAGACGGCAGCGGCAAGACATATACGCTGGGCGATGCGGTCAAGGTGCAAGTCGCTCGTGTTGATGTCAACCGCAGTCAGATAGATTTTGCAATTGTCGAAGAATGATTATTTGCAAAAAATATTGCATAGTTCAAAAAAAAGCAGTACCTTTGCACCGCTTATGACAAGACGCCGCTACATATTGTTTCTCCTGACAATCCTCGCGCTATGTGCGCGCGCGGAAACAATAGTGTTGCACACGGGTGCGCGTGTGGAGGGAACGATTGTCTTCCAGAACGAAGAAGTGGTGATCGTACGCGATGCCAGCGGTGCACGATTCCAATATCCGCGCGCTGACATCAAGGAGATTGTGGCAGAAGAGACACAAACGGCGCAAACAGAAGAAGCACAAACAGAAACCACGACAACCACCACCAAGAAAGCATCTATCCTGCTCGAGTTAGGCGGCGGACCTGCATTCATACCGGGCGACTCTGTAGGAGGAGCATGCAGCGCTGACCTGTTGGTCGGTTCGCACCACATTGGCGACCGCCATCTGTTTGTCGGCGCGGGCGTAGGCTACCACGGTTTGTTTCTCGGCACGGAGAAGTATAATTTTCTGCCGATACAGGTGGCTGTGCACATGCCGCTGACGGAAGACAAACATGCGCCTATGTTCGGCGTGGCCGTAGGCTATGGCATTGCGTTGAGCAAACGCTACACAGGTGGCATATATGCCGATCTCGATTTCGGTTACCGCTGCCAGCTCAACCCCAAGACCGCTATCGCGCTGGTTCTCTTCGGCCAGTTCCAGCAAGCACAAATAACGCTAACAGAGATTGTAGCCGGTGAGCCGTTTGTTCACACAACCGGCCGTTATCTGGTCACCACCGGACTCAAAATGGGATTGTTTTTCTAACCGCAACGCACTATGACAAACAAACCCACACCGGCCAATAAGAACAAGCAGGCACGCGAGCACCGCGTGAGTATCCTGCTCAACGACAGCGAACAGCATGTGCTGGACCAGTTCTGCGAACAATACGGCGTAGCCAACCGCAGCCGACTGATTCGCGAGACACTCATGCGCGCTATTCTTCAGCGCATGGATGACGATCAACCTACATTGTTCGATTAAAACAAAAAAAGCGCCTCCCCGCGGGAGGCGCTTGCATTCGTTCACTTGTCTGTGAGTGCTTAGCCCAGGTAGGTCATTAGGATGTGACTGCGCTGACCCTGATTGAGTTTACGAATCGCTTTCTCTTTAATCTGACGCACACGTTCGCGTGTCAGGTGAAGTTCATCTCCAATCTCTTCCAATGTCTTCTCCGGCGTACGAATACCGAAGAACTTACGCAGGATATCAGCTTCACGCGGCGTAAGGGTCTGGAGCGCACGTTCGATCTCGGTGGACAACGACTCGTTGATAAGGCCGCGGTCGGCATTAGGCGAATCCTCGTTAACCATCACATCGATCAGACTGTTGTCCTCGCCTTCTACGAATGGCGCATCCACACTGACATGACGGCCGGACATCTTCAGGGTGTCGGCAATCTTGTCAACCGGCATGTCGAGCACTTCAGCCAACTCCTCTGCCGAGGGCTTGCGCTCATGCTCTTGCTCAAAACGCTGATAGGCTTTGTTAATCTTGTTGAGAGAACCTACTTGGTTGAGCGGCAGACGTACGATACGGCTCTGCTCTGCCAACGCTTGCAGAATAGACTGGCGAATCCACCATACTGCATAAGAGATAAACTTGAAACCGCGGGTCTCATCGAATTTCTCTGCGGCTTTAATCAAACCCAGGTTGCCTTCGTTGATCAAGTCAGGCAAACTCAATCCTTGATTCTGATACTGCTTAGCCACAGACACTACAAAACGTAGGTTGCTTTTGGTCAGTTTCTCCAATGCTGCACGGTCGCCATTACGGATACGACCGGCCAGTTCTACTTCTTCCTCAACCGAAATCAACTCCTCACGACCGATCTCTTGCAGATACTTGTCCAACGAAGCTGACTCACGATTAGTGATTGATTTTGTAATTTTTAATTGACGCATCTTCTATATCAATATAATAGAATTTGGTACTACCTTAGTAGTTTAGGTTTAATTTCTTCGTAACCCCTGTTGCGCGCATAGCGCTCAGTTCAAACGTTCACTCCTCTTCACGCGAAAAATTTATTTTTGCAGTGAGAAGGAAACGCGAGTCGCCTCAATTCGCAACGCGAATCTGCACAGACGAGCCGCTTCCGACGATGTGATCCGGTCGGGATTCGAACCCGAGACCCACAGCTTAGAAGGCTGTTGCTCTATCCAGCTGAGCTACCGGACCCCGTGCCTATGGCACACAAAAAACATGCCTAATTAGGCAAATAGGGCACAAAGGTACTGCTTTTTTTTGACATGACCAAATAAAAGTGCACTTTTACTGCCATTTTGGCAATTTTTTACAATAAAGTGTCAAAAAGTTGTGCCAAATCCTGCTTGCGACATGCTCCCACGTGGCGATTAACCAATTCTCCGTTATGGAAAAGAAGCATGGTCGGGATATTCATTATACCGTATTCTTCGCAGGTATCCGGATTCTCATCCACATTCAGTTTGCCTACTACTATACGGCCGTCATATTCGTTGGACAACTCCTCGAGTATAGGAAGCATCATTTTGCACGGACCGCACCATGCCGCCCAAAAATCCACTACTACGGGTTTGCCTGACGCAATCACATCCTTGATGTTAGCGTCCGTAATTTCTAATGTCATGATTGTTTGATATTTTTGATTGTTATTTTCTTTTGATCGGGTTTGCGCAGCAGTATATCTGTCAGCGGATCTTCCAGATAGGTCTGCACAGCGCGTTTGACCGGACGCGCTCCGTTCTTGCTGTCATAGCTCTTCTCTACCAATTGGTCAATTGCATCGTTGCTTACAACCAGCGCGTGTCCTTGTGCCTTGAGTCGTTGTTGCAGCAGAGCAATCTCTATACGCACAATGCGCGAGATAGTTTCGCGATTGAGCGGCTCGAAAGTAATCACATTGTCGATACGATTGACAAACTCCGGCGGGAACTGTTTCTGCAAAGCCTTGAGAAGCATTTGATTGGCAGTCTTGGTATCCGGCTCGGTCATACCGAATCCTATACCACCGCCGAACTCCTGTAACTGACGCGTTCCCACATTGCTTGTCAGCACAATGACCGTATTGCGAAAATCGACCACATGACCCTGTCGGTCAGTCAGACGTCCTTCGTCCAATACTTGCAACAGAATATTAAAGATATCCGGATGAGCCTTTTCTATCTCATCGAACAACACGATCGAATACGGCTTGCGGCGCACAGTTTCCGTCAGTTTTCCTCCATCCTCATGCGCAACATATCCCGGAGGAGCTCCCACCAGCAGACTAACCGAGTGTTTCTCCATATATTCGGACATATCAAATCGGATGATGGCTTCTTTGCTGCCGAACATTTCTTCGGCCAAGCATTGCGCAAGATAAGTTTTGCCTACACCTGTCGGGCCGAGGAAGAAGAATGTTCCTATCGGTCGTTTTGGATCACGCAAGCCCAAACGGCTACGCTGGATAGCACGCACAACGGTCTCCACGGCCTTGTCCTGGCCGATAACACGGTGTCGAAGCGTATCATTCATCGTGCGCAGTTGCTCGTTCTCGGCACGCGCTACGCGCTGAACGGGTACACCCGACATCATGCTGACTACGCCGGCCACATCGTCGGTTGTTACCACATACGCCGGGGCTTCCGTCTCACCGATGGCCTGTTGGCGTGCATGACTGCGCGCGCCTACCTCATCCATCACATCAATAGCCTTGTCCGGGAAAGCGCGATCGGTCAGATAGCGCTCGCTCAGACTCACGCACGCATGCAGTACCTCTGAGGTATAAACGACATGATGGTAAGCCGCGTAGTGCTCACTTAGGCGTGTGAGGATATCCTCGGTTTCCTCGCTATTGGTCGGACGCACTTGCACCTTCTGGAAACGACGTTCCAACGCCCCGTCTTTCTCTATCGACTTGGCGTACTCAGCCGTTGTGGTGGCACCCACACACTGCACCTCGCCGCGCGCCAATGCAGGTTTCAGTATATTGGCAGCATCCAGTGATCCCTGTGCATTACCTGCACCGATGAGAGTATGTATCTCATCGATAAAAAGGATCACTTCCGGATGGTTCTGCAGTTCGGTGATCACCTGCTTCATGCGCTCCTCAAACTGACCGCGGTAGGTTGTACCCGCCACCATTGACGCTATATCCAGTGTTATTATTCGTTTTCCACGCAGCGCTCCGGCCTGATCGGTCATTATACGCAGAGCCAAACCTTCCACAATAGCGGACTTACCCACTCCCGGTTCGCCTATCAGAATAGGATTGTTCTTCTTACGGCGACTCAGTATCTGGATAACGCGTTCTATTTCCACTTCACGCCCTACCACGGGATCCAGCAATCCCTGTTCTGCCTGACGTGTCAGGTCATGGCCATACTTATCCAGAGCCGTGGTTGCGCTGACACGCTGGTTGTTGTTCTTCTGCTGACGCGGCTGTTGCCACGGACCATCGTTCAGGTCACCCATTTGGTCGCCTCCGTCATGCGGAGCCTCGTTGATATGATGAGGTTGACCATACAATTCAACCAACTGTTGGTATGTCACGCCCCACACATTCTCCAAGTATGCAGCGGCTTTGTTCAACTGCTCACGCATAATCGCCAGCAACAAATGAGAAGAACCGATCTGATCGGCTTTATACTCACGGCTGATTCCTTCGGCGACACGCAGGATTCGTTCCACCTGGCGACTCCGTGTTATAGGCTCAATCATAGCCTCCGTGCCACGCAGATTGTCATCCAACTGTTTCTTGGCATCCTCCGGACGAAACGATGTACGTGTCAGCAGTTCGAACGCTGAGCCTTCGCCCAAACGCAGAATTGCCAGCAGCAAATGCTCGGGTTCTACCTGTTTGCACATCAGGCGTTCTGCCTCATCATGTGCATAATAAAGTATCTTATTTAAATGTTGTGTTACTTGCATATTAGTCCACTTACAATTTTCAATTATAAAAGTGCCATGCCAAACCCGCACGGAAAGTGTCTTGGTTGGTCGGATAACCGGGCATGGTCAAGTACTTGTAATCCGAATTTTTCTTCATAAACAAATGGTTTAGGTGTTGGTATTGTACAAAGAACCGCAAATGGATGGAACGCACATAGAAATTGGCATATACGTTCATCCACGGATAGTTTCCTACTTCTACTTCCTTTTGATTAGCAAACATTCCCGTAGCAGGACAAAGTACTGGAGCCTTGTATTTCATAAAGTAGCGCACATCTGCACCTATCTGCGCGTCTAACGCTTTGAACCATGTACCATGATAGTAGAGACGTCCTTGCAGTATAAACATCGGTACAGGCATCACTGAATCGTTGCTTGTGTATTGGTAAACGGCACGGGTTTCCAGATTGATCCATGGCGTGGTCACATCCACGCCGAGGTCCGCTGTATAAATCTGCACGTAGCCTTTGTACTGCACCGGTTTCCAATCTTTAGCCGACACATAGATAGGATCTGTTTGATTCTCAAAACTGAAGTCCAAACGCGGACGCACCCACTTGGTCGGATAATCAACAGTTGCGCCACCCATAAAGCGATGCGTAAAACCGAAGGCGTTGTCCCACCTGATATGATTAGAACGATAACATTGCAGATACGGACTCGGTGTCTCGCTCTTTGCATATGCACGCGCGCTAACATATAAGGTGTTATTACCCGCTGGTATAAGGCCGGTTATCTTGCCGTTCACATCATACTCCCATATCTTATAACCCAAGAGACAAACTTTACCCTCCACATTGTAGTGGATATACTTACCACTTTTCTTATGTATAGCGCCTCCCACAAACGTATTGTTTATCCAGTGCAAAGGCGTTGTGTCACGCACGGTCTGCATGATTTCGCTTCCTCCTTTATCAATACGATCCAACCACTGATAATTCAGGAGTGTCGTATTGTATTGCGCGCTATCTCTCAGAAACCGTTGGCACTCGTTCATCACAAAAGCCGATATTCCGAATTTCAATTTCGAGTTAAACTCCTCACAGAATGTCACAGCTATCGTATTGCGTATTGTCAGCACGTCAGTTGTATCACTGGTTTCCTTGTTGTCATAATAGATGGTGTCATAGAAACTCTTGTACGTATTCCCGCCCACAGGATATCTTTGGTCGGCTTTCTGCTCTATGTATCGACGATTCGAATTATTCACCTCGAATATATGTGAGAATGTCATCAACGGAACATATGCGGTCTTGATGGTATCTTTCTTCACGCGCTTCCCGTCCTCCACCACTTCTATCGTATCGTGATAATCGCGTTCCATGGTGATGGCGTACTGATTGTGCAGATATCCGCTTAGATACCTATAGCCCGTCATAGCATTCAAGCGAACCGGCATATCCGCAGCCTTCAACGGACCGTGCATATCCGTCGTATCTAGCAGTCCTCCATTGTCAAACGAACTGAGTTTGCTCCAACCGAAGGCAGCATGCATGGTATAGTGATTGCCGTTATAGCTACCCCACAACGAACCGCGATACAGCTTGCCAGCAGTATTGGTGTAATGACCTGCTGAATTCAGGTAATCCATCTCTACTCCCAGGTTCAGAGGTTTACCGATATTGCCTGTGAACAAGAAGTTGATATCATTCTCCTCATGTCCCACCACAAATCCTTTCTTGTAAGCAACTGTAGAAAACGGTGTCGTACTATTAAAATAGCGTTGCTGTTGCGGCGTAGTCACATAGGGAGCAAAACTCCATGCAAACGGATCGTCTATAGTCCGTAAGCGGTCTTGCACTATTCGGCTCTCGATAGGCGACACCAGCACATTGCCATTAGTTGCACTACTCAGCGAATAACGTTGTTGAACATCCACGTCGTGATAATTCAACATCGCCGTATCTGAAAACGCTATCGTATCCGCCACTGCACTCAATGACGGCATCTGCCACGTACGTATAACCGTGCGTGGTAAGGACTGCTTGGCAGCGACCGATACGGCCGCTGCCAACAATACTAATACTATTTCTGCTCTTTTACGCAATAACTTTAACTCTTTGCCTTTCGGCCTTCGGATTTGTTACTCTTCAATTTCTCTTGTAGTTTCTGAATCTCTTCCTCCTGATTACGAATAG
>JAEEHO010000092.1 GCA_016280845.1 Paludibacteraceae bacterium
ATGAAGTACCTTTGCTGACCTGGATGGCGCTCATCCACGAACCGGGTATATATTCCAATCCGAATGATTGCGCGAGTCCGCGCACGGCAGGCGTATTTTCCTGTAACAGTTGCACGTACGTGCCGCTCAAGCCGAGCAAACGAATCTGCTTGGCGCCCGTAGCGGCATCCGAATACGCCACATCCACCGAGGCGTTGGTTTCAAATGCCTCACTCAGGTTGCAACAAGCAGCGCGACACAGTTCCTCCGTACCGATAGTCTGTGTATCAAAGGCGGAAGTGCGGCTCTTGATGACACCCATCTTGCGCTCGGTGATGGTCACTTCGTCCAAGACAGCCTCGTTGACCAGAACGATAGTCAGCGGTTCGCGATTGGTGACGACGGTGGAGTCGTTATGATAGCCGACATAGGAAGTAACAAGTATATTGGTCTTGTCGCCACGTATAGGCATAAGTGTAAATGCGCCGTCCAAGTCGGTAGCTACGCCTTGAGTGGTGCCAGCCCAGTAGACATTAGCACCTATCATCGGTTCGCCATTATCGTCCAACACAACGCCGCTCACTTGTGCATGCATGAGTACACCGGCGCACAAACCTATTGAGAGCACGAGCGTACGAGTCACTATTTGTAGGTATTTTTTCATCATTATAATAACTGTTTTTAGTGCCAAATTTGAAATTCGGTGCAAAATTACTGCTTTTTCTGAATGCGGGCAATACCTAAAAATAGGTATTTGATACAATTTTTATTTGCACATGTCAAAAAAAAGCAGTAACTTTGCAGCCATAACAAAACTTAAACGACATGAAAAAGTATATTTATTTGGTTGCAATAGCCGTTGCGCTATTTGCTTGTAAGGAGAAGAATCCTCCTATCGAAGAGCCTGAAGAACCGCAGGAACCGAAGGACACAATCGTTGTTACGCCTCCTTCTGAGAACGAAAACACTATCGCCAACTATTTCATCACACCCGTTGCGTGGAACGGCAATTTCACGGAGATAACCAACGCGATGATTATCACCAATAGCCGCAAGGCTAACGCGCCGACACTCGCCAACGATGAGGCCGTCTATCCTATCTACGACATCGACCCCAAAGATGGAACGTGGCCCGTGGTCGTTACGGTCAACTACGGCGACTCCGCCATCGGAGCGGACGGATTGCAGCATGGCGGTATTATGCGTATCCATGCCACCAATTTCTTCGAAGCTGAAGGTTCGGTCATCACTCCTTCTTTCGATAATTTCCAATGCTACGGAGCGGTCTTGTCCGGCTCGCAGACTATCACTAACACCGGCAAAAACGATGCAGGCAATCTGGTGTTTGACGTCACTATCGCTAACGGTACTTTGGAGCAAAGTCGCGAGTTCGTTTATTCCGAACACACACTCCGCGAACTGGTTGGCGGACTCGGAGAAAACGGTTTCCTCGTGCCTGAATTGGCGGCGCATAGATACAGCATAACCGGACAAATGAAAATGCAAAGTTCCGTTGATTCACTCCCTGGATACGAGATCAACATCGACAGCATTCCTATGCTGATCAGCGTGGGAGATCTCTACCCCACCGCAGGATTCATTCGCGTTACACTGGACAAACCTATTTCCTACAAAATGAACGAGGCCGGATTCCAAGGAACAGTTTCTATTCAAACGGCTGAATTGCAATTCACCGGCAAAACCGAACGGGATACTTACGGCGTACGGATTACCGTTTACCTGCAAATGGGAATCTTGCCTATGCCTATGACCATCCAATGTGAGTTAAACGAGGGTGGACCTATACCGGAAACCATCCAATACATTTGGAATCAATAATTTCTCTTTCTCAATCACCTTAAAGGCTGCGCACCCGCGCAGCCTTTATTATTTTCTAAATACTTTCTTCTCTTTCTAGGCGGATTCAATCCGCCGCCATCCGCCAACTTTCGCCCTTTCGCCCTTTCGCCATTCATTCTTTAATTTCTTCATTCTTTAGTTCGGTCATAGTATGTCCTAGACTTTACAGCGGGTAGTTAGCGGTCAATCAGCCACTCTCGCGCACCCTCGCGCCACTTACGCCAATATTGCCATGTAAAAAATAGTATGAGATTCTTGAGACAGTTGAGAAAGTTGAAGCCAAGAGAAAAAAGAAGAAACCGAAGCAAAAGAAGAATAACGCAAAGTGTCACGAGAGTGGCGTGAGAGTGCCCAAACCTCACACTGCTCTTGGAAGTGATGAATAAAGGAGAAGGGGCGTTTCTGCGAGTGGAAACGCTCTTTCTCTTGTTTATCGAAGATATTTTTTTCGGAAAATATGGTATTAGTTTGCGTATGTCACTTTTTTGTTGTATCTTCGGCACGCCCCTCCCCTAAATAGTTTTAGGGCGGGTCCCTCCGAAAACACGGTCGTGTCCTACGGGATATACGCAAATATGAACAACTTTTTTGAGAGAAGGGCTTTGCCCTGATTATTAGCCGATTAATAGAGCCACATCATGCAAGCACATGTGTCTCTGTCAGTCGACTAATAATATAGAGGACTCTATTTCTCACAAAAAAGTCATTCAAAACTTGCGTATATGCAATTTTTGTTG
>JAEEHO010000093.1 GCA_016280845.1 Paludibacteraceae bacterium
ATAGAAGATCTGATTAAGTATATCCGCGGGCGACAAATGGCCGTGAAAGCCCAACGTACCCGTCATACAGAACCGGCAACCCATCTTGCAACCCGCCTGCGACGAAACGCACAACGTGGCACGGTCGTCTTCGGGTATATAGACCGCTTCTATATAAGACCGTTCTCTTCGTTCACTGAAAGAAGAAAGACCGTTCTCTTCGTTCACTGAAAGACCGCTACGCTGAAAGATTTCGAATAGGTATTTCTTCGTGCCGTCCACACTGACTGCCTCGCGCACGGGATCATGGCGACCGACCGTATAATTGGCTTTGAGTGCCTCGCGTCCCTTGAGAGATATATTGGTCATCTCGTCGAACGAGGAGACACGGCGCACATAGAGCCACTCCGCAAGCTGTTTGCCTGCGAACTTCTGCAAGCCGACACTTAGTGCCACTTCTTGCAACTCACTCAATGTTTTGCCCAATAAGACTTCGGACATCAGCTTTCACTTTTCACTATTTCTACGTGCGGATAAGCGAACGTGAAGCCTTGCGGCGGCAGTTCGGTATAGAATCGCTCTTGCATAGCGAAGAAGACATCCCAATAATCGGCATTGCGCACCCACGCACGCACCACGAACGTTATATCGCTGGCATTGAGCGACTTGAGTGCCACAAACGGCGCAGGGATGGCATCCATCTTATAATCGACCGTAGAGAGCTGGTAGTTCTTCAAGTCCAACTCTTTGTACAATTTCTTGGCATCCATCTTGTCGTGCAGCACACGCTCGTCGCTATTCAGAATAGCCAGGATAGCCTCTTTACACTTGGCCGCATCCACACCGTAGGACACGCTCACTTCCCACTCCAGACGGCGCAACGGACGACCGCTGAAGTTATTGATGGTACCGTTGGACAGCGCGCCATTAGGCAGAATAACCACGCGGTTGTCGGGCGTCAGGATCTTGGTGGACGTAATATGTACTTCAACCACCTTGCCGCTATGACCTTGCGCCTCAATGAAATCACCGGCTTTGAACGGTTTGAAAGCCAGCAACATGATTCCTCCGGCGAAGTTCTGCACCGTGCCGCTCAGCGCCATACCGATGGCCATACCTCCGGCAGCCAGCAATGCAGCCAACGAAGTGGTATTGACGCCCAACGTGCTGATGGAGATAATAATCAGGATAACGGTCAGCGTGATGGAGACAAACGAACAAACGAACGAAGCCAGAGTCTGTTCGGTCTTGCGACGCAGGAACATGCGTTTCAGTCCCTTCTTAACCACACCAATCAGCCATATACCTATCAGGTAAAGTACCAACGCCGCAACTACCTTCAGTCCGAATTGCAGCAAGGTTTGCCCTACCGTAGTCCAGAATCCCTGCGGATCAGCCTTGGCGTACTCAATCATCTGTTGCGCGCCTTGGCGAAGCGAATCAGCGGGAATAACCAGCGAATCAGTAGATAATATCGCGAGGTCTTGTAGAAGAATCATTTTAAGTATCTATTTAATTAATTATCTATTATCATCTTATGCGGTCGGCAGCACGGACAAGGGCTTCGTCTTTCAGAATGCGACGAGTAGCCATCAGCGTTAGAACCATGCAAACCAGAGGGATAGATGCCCATGGCAAGATATGCCAATCAACGCCCAACGCCAACTTGGCCTGCCATATATAGATAGCCAGCACACCGTAGTAGCCCAAGCACATCATTACCGTAAAGATATTCAGTCGCGCTTGCAGCAGACGTTTCTTGAAAAGAAAAATATCAATCAATGCCAAAGCGGGAATCAGAGCTGTAGCCACCAGCAGGCCAAACAATCCCTTGATAGGAGCAGTGGAGAACTGCGCAGCCACCAGATTCCAGATATACAACTCAGCCGCTTCTTCGGGCGTAACGAGCTGAACAACAGGCACAAAGCAAAGGGTTATACCCAGTGCCACAACCAACAATAGATATATAGTTTGAATTCTCTGTATCATAATATATCAAATTTCAAATATCAAATATCAATTTTCAATTCTTCATTGCTTCTTCGAGACTTGCACATTTGTCGCCGTTCTTGTTGACCCAACCTATCTGCCGTGCCGGCTTGCCCACCATAAGTGCATAAGCCGGCACATCTTTGGTCACCACGCTGCCGGCACCGATCATGCAGTACTCGCCCAACGTGTGTCCACAAACGATAGTGGCATTGGCCCCCACCGACACACCGCGACGCAGTATCGTCTCGCGGTACTCATGCTTGCGACTGACAGCCGCACGCGGATTGATAACGTTGGTGAAAACCATACTCGGACCAAGGAACACATCGTCCTCGCAACGCACACCGGTATAGACCGAAACATTGTTTTGAATCTTGCAATTACGGCCAAGCACCACATCGGGCGAGATAACAACATTCTGACCGATATTGCAGTCTTCACCTATCGTGCAACCACTCATGATATGACTGAAATGCCATATCTTGGTTCCTTTGCCGATTTGGCAACCTTCGTCCACATAAGAGGACTCATGTACAAAATACTCTGCCATCAGAAGAATAATTTAAGCAAATCGTTTCCATTAGCAAGGATAAGCAGAGCCAACAGAATCCAAAACCCTATCTCATTGGCTTTCTCCAAGAACTTGTCACTCGGTTTGCGACGCGTGATCATCTCTGCCAACAGGAAGAATATGTATCCACCGTCCAAAGCCGGAATAGGCAGGAAGTTCATGAAGGCCAGAATGATGCTGAGGAATGCAGTCATATGCCAGAACAGATACCAACTCCATGTGCTCGGGAACATGCCACCTATCGCTCCGAAGCCGCCCAACGACTGCGCTCCTTCTTTGGTAAAGACAAGACGGAACTGCTTGACATACATCGCCAGCACATTCCATCCGTATTTGATTCCCGCTGGAATAGACTGCAAGAATGTATAATCGGTGTGCTCAATATCAAAGATATCCCACTTGATAACTACACCTATCTTGCCCTGATCGCCGATGAACAAACGCGCTACCTGCGGTTCGCCTGCACGATAATAATCAATAGTGATGGAGTCGCACGGATGACTTTGCAGTTCGCTGACCATCAACACATTGCACGGAGTAGGCACACCGGCAACGGCGACGATACTATCACCCTTCTGCATCCCTGCAAAATACGCAGCATTGTCCGGCAGCACACTGTCTATGACGCACGGAACCCACTCGGAAACAAGTACATAACGCTGCTTCTGGTAGGTCTTATCGGCACGACTCTTTTCGCGCTCCGCCTTGTCGAAAGCGTTCTGCAGCGCCAGATAACGCGTACCCAAATCCTCTGACATCGTCAGCGCTACGGTATCTGTGCCACGCAATACTTGCACATTGCGCTTGCCTTCGATAATAACCGCCTGAACGAAATCGCTCAATACAAGTGGTTCCTCACCATCCACATTCAGGATCTTGTCCTGTTGACGGAACCCCTCGCCCTGCAACAGTTCTGAGTAATAGCAACCGTTCGTCAGGTTCTTCAGCGGCAACGTATCCTGTCCCCACTGCCAGAGTAGCATGGTGAAGATAACTATTGCGCCGATGAAGTTAACCAATATACCGCCGAGAATAATCAGCAGACGCTGCCACGCAGGCTTAGCACGAAACTCCCATTCTTCTGCTTTAGCCGCCAGATCTTCGGTCTTGTGCGTCTCGTCCACCATACCGGCGATGGCGCAATAGCCACCGAAAGGCAACCAGCCTATACCCCACTCTGTTGACTCCGGGTGTTTTGCCCACTCTTCGTCTTCGTTCTTGGCTAAGAACTTGACATGCCACTTGCCATCGAATTTCTTGAAGCGAATCAAGCTCAACCAAGGGTTGAAGAACATATAGAATTTTTCCACACGCACGCGGAAGATGCGTGCAAAAGCAAAGTGTCCCAACTCGTGAATCAACACCAAGAAGGACAACGCCAATATCAATTGTAACGCTTTGATTATCATAATATTTACCTTTTAATCACTTACCATTTACCATTCTTTCTGCAATACGGCGTGCCTCGGCATCGCTGGCAACATAGTCTTCGTAGGTTGGTTGTGCAATGAATGGAGCCTTAGCCATGGTATCGCTGATGATTTTGCTCATTTGCAGGAAACCGCAACGCCCTTCGCGGAAGGCCAGATTAGCCACTTCGTTAGCGGCATTCAGCACGCACGGCATATTGCCTCCACGACGCATAGCCTCGTAGGCAAGACCCAAATTCGGGAAACGTTTCATATCGGGTTCTTCGAAAGTCAGGTTGCCCAATGCAAACAAGTCCGCGCGCGGGAAATCGGCTGCCAGACGTTCGGGAAAAGAGAGTGCGTATTGTATCGGCAAACGCATATCGGGTGCTCCTAATTGCGCCTTGATAGCGCCATCGGTGAACTGCACCGCCGAGTGAACAATCGACTGCGGGTGAACGAGCACTTGTATTTTCTCCACCGGCACACCGAAGAGCCATTTAGCCTCGATAACCTCAAAGCCCTTGTTCATCATGCTAGCGCTGTCGATGGTTATCTTAGCTCCCATATCCCAGTTTGGATGTTTAAGAGCGTCGGCCGCCGTAACATTCGCCATCTGCTCGAGCGTAAAGGTGCGGAACGGACCGCCGCTAGCCGTCAGCAGTATCTTCTCTATCTCGTTCTTGTCTTCGCCCACCAGGCTTTGGAAGATTGCGCTGTGTTCGCTATCAACCGGCAAGATAGGTGTATGATGTTCCATCGCCAAACGGCATATGATCTCGCCGGCAACAACCAGTGTTTCTTTGTTGGCCAACGCAATCGTCTTGCTGGCCTTGATAGCCTCTATGGTCGGACGCAGGCCTGCGTAGCCCACCATGGCAGCCACCACCACATCTATGCTCGGCATGGTCACCATCTCTGCAATTGCATCTGTTCCTGCCCACACTTTGCCTTGATAGTTGACAGCTGATAGCTGACGGCTGAGTTCGTCATAGAGACTCTCGTCGGCAATGCACACCACTTCCGGATGGAACGCGCGCGCCTGCTCAGTCAGTTTATCGACACTTCTGTGCGCACATATGGCATATACCTCGTAGCGGTCGGGATGACGACGCACCACATCCAATGTCTGCGTGCCTATGCTACCTGTACTACCTAATATTGCTAATTTCTTCACTTTCATTCCACTTTAGCCTTTAGAACACGATCACTTCCACCGGATTGACAGGTTTGCCGCCTTTCCACAATTCGAACAACAGATCGTTCTCTCCGTCCATCAGACCGAGCGATTCGCCAGCCTGCACTTCGGTGCCGACACCACGAAAGACGATACCCACATGGTGATAAACGCTCACATACTGTCGGTGCTGGACCACCACATCGTATAGGTTGTCCAGGTCGCGTTCGGCATAGACAATCGTGCCACGCAGCACACTCAGCACGTTTCCGTTTTTCGCTACGCGCAAGCGTACGCCGTACTCGTGACGACTAAAATCCGGTTGCTGCATCACCACACCCTGAACAGGACGGAACAATGTCTGCACAGGATGGGTATTCAGTGTCTCGTCAAACAGCGACAATTGGTTTTTCTCACGCTGCTCGTACGAAGCGACAAACTCGTCGGTTGCTTCACTGCGTTCCTCCAACAGTTTGGTACGTTGTACTATCTGCATCGAATCGAGGCTCTGCATGCTATCGGGTTTAATATCTCCCGCCGTCAACTGCTTGATCATATCCAGATATTCGCGTTGCATAGCCAGACTGGTCTGCAACGAATCGACACGCGACGACTCCTCTATTATGCGCTGACGCATACTTTCGTTGTATCCAGGCAGGATATTACGCACTGGTGTGTAGACAATCAGCGCTGATAATATGGCAATCAACAAAATGAATGCGACCGTGAGAACTGAGAAGGCTCCCAGTGCATCCAAGTGCAGATGGAAGACCTCACGCAAGGTGCGGTCTTCCAGCAACGCCAATCTATATTTTCTTTCTTTTTTAGCCATTAAAGAATTCAGCTTTCAGCCATAAGCTTTCAGCTTTCAATTTTCAGTTTTCAATTATTACAAAATGGTGCATCCTGTGCACGGCTTCAACTGCTTGAAGAAGTCGTTACCTTTGTCATCCACCAGAATGAACGCAGGGAAGTTCTCCACCTCGATTTTCCAGATGGCCTCCATACCCAATTCCGGATACTCAACGCACTCGATGGACTTAATATTGTTCTGCGCCAGGATAGCAGCCGGGCCGTCAATCGAACCGAGATAGAAACCTCCGTGCTTTTGGCAAGCGTTGGTCACATCTATCGAGCGGTTACCCTTGGCCAGCATGATCATGCTACCTCCGTGGTCCTGGAATTCATCTACATACGGATCCATACGTCCTGCCGTAGTCGGGCCCATCGAACCGCAAGCCATGCCTGCCGGAGTCTTAGCCGGTCCGGCGTAGTAGATAGGATGGTTCTTCAGGTACTCCGGCATTGCCTCGCCTGCATCCAGACGGGCTTTGATCTTAGCGTGAGCGATATCACGGCCCACAATAATCGTGCCGTTCAGGCTCAAACGTGTACCGATAGGATACTTACTGAGGATCTTGCATACATCAGCCATCGGTTGGTTCAGGTCGATACGTACTGCATCGCCTTCGCCGGCCTGACGCAACTCCTCCGGAATGAGGCTGGCAGGATTGTTATCCAGTTTCTCAATCCATATACCGTCTTTGTTGATCTTACATTTGATGTTACGGTCAGCCGAGCAACTTACACCCAAGCCGATCGGGCAGCTTGCGCCGTGACGCGGCAGACGCACTACGCGCACGTCGTGAGCCATATATTTACCGCCGAACTGCGCACCCAAACCAATCTTATAAGCCTCTTGCAACAATTGTTTCTCCAACTCTATATCACGGAATGCACGGCCGGTCTCGTCGCCCGAAGTAGGCAGCGAGTCATAGTAGTGCGTGCTGGCCAACTTAACGGTCAGCAGGTTCTTCTCTGCCGATGTACCGCCGATAACGATCGCGATGTGGTAAGGAGGACATGCTGCTGTACCCAGACTCTTCATTTTCTCTACAAGGAACGGAATCAGCGTACCCGGATTCTGGATACGTGCTTTGGTCTCCTGATACAGATAAGTCTTGTTGGCACTACCGCCACCTTTGGTCACGCAGAGGAAACGATATTCGTTGCCTTCTGTTGCCTCCAGGTCAATCTGTGCCGGCAGATTGCACTTGGTATTCACCTCGTCGTACATGTTCAGCGGCGCATTCTGACTGTAACGCAGGTTGCACTCCGTATAAGTATTATATACACCTTTGCTCAACGCTTCCTCATCGCAGAAGCCGGTCCACACTTCCTGTCCCTTCTCTCCGTGAATGATAGCAGTACCGGTATCCTGGCACAATGGCAACTGACCTTTGCATGCCACTTCGGCATTGCGCAGGAAGGTCAGTGCTACATACTTATCGTTAGCGCTTGCCTCCGGGTCACGCAAGATCTTTGCAACCTGCTCGTTGTGCGAACGGCGCAACATGAAACTAACGTCATGAAAAGCCTGTTGCGCCAGCATAGTCAGCGCTTCCGGCTCCACCTTCAAGATCTCGTGTCCTTCGAAATTGCTAACCGACACATGGTCTTTGCTTAGCAGATAGTACTCGGTTTTGTCTTCACCGAGTTGAAACATTGGTGCATATTTAAATTCCATATTTTTGTTGATTGTTTATTAATCTTCTTATTTTGCGGCCGCAAAATTACTATTTTTTTTTGACATATGCAAGTAAAAGACAAAAAAAGCGACCGAAGCCGCTTTTTTGTGCTTTGTGTTTTCTGCCGTCTGCTTCTGCATAGCAATCAGCAACAAACACCAAAGAATGTAAAAATGTTGTCATTTTTAGTTCAGGAACATGCGGACGAGGCGGTCCTTCAGCTTGCTGTACGGCTGGTAACGCATAGTGATATCCAGCCAGTTGTATTTCTTGACAACCGCCTTGGAATGGCTGAACGTGTGGAACGTATATTTGCCGTGGTAGTGTCCCATACCGCTATTTCCCACTCCACCAAACGGCAGGTTGCTGGTAGCGATATGGATGATAGTATCGTTGACACATCCGCCGCCGAAACTAACTTCGCGCAGGAAACGGCGTTCGGTTGTTTTATCTGTTGTGAACAGGTACAACGCCAGCGGTTTCTCGCGATCGCGCACGAAATTGTAAGCCTGGTCTATGTTCTGAACGGTCAGAATAGGCAATACCGGACCAAAAATCTCCTCTTGCATAACGGGATCGTTCGGAGAAACCTGATCGAGGATAGTAGGCGCTATTCGCAATTTGTCAGGAATCATTTCGCCTCCCATAACAACCTTCATTCCGTTGATTAGTCCACGGATACGGTCAAAATGTTTGCTATTGATGATCTTGCCATAGTTATCATTTCGCAGCGCATCTACTCCGTACATCTTACGTGTCTCGTACTTGAGTCGTTTGAGAAACTCGTCGTGCACAGACTCCTCAACCAGCACATAATCAGGAGCTATACATGTCTGTCCGCAGTTGAGGAACTTACCGAAGGCAATACGTCTGGCTGCCATTTTGAGATCAGCCGTATGGTCAACGATGACAGGCGACTTGCCGCCCAACTCGAGTGTGACGGGCGTAAGCCATTTGGCAGCTTTCTCCATAACCATTTTACCGACCGTTACACCTCCGGTGAAGAAGATATAATCGAAGCGTTGGTCCAGCAAGTCCTGGTTCTCGGCGCGTCCACCGGTTACAACCGACACATATTCCGTCGGGAAGGTCTCGGTTATAATATCGGCCATGACGGCCGTAGTAGCCGGCGAATAGGCAGAAGGCTTGACCACGACGCAGTTGCCGGCAGCAATAGCACCAACCAGCGGTTCTAGCGTGAGCAGCACGGGATAATTCCACGGCGACATGACGAGCACCACGCCGTACGGCTCCTCCACAATCATGCTCTTGGAGTGAAAATTAGTCAGCGGCGTTGCCATACGTTTAGTGCGCGC
>JAEEHO010000094.1 GCA_016280845.1 Paludibacteraceae bacterium
GGATAGAGCGGCCGGCAACAAGGTCGGCTGATGAACATATAACAACAATCTTTAAAACTATCAACAACAATGGCAAAGTACAAACCGATTGACATGGTGAAAGAGTACCGTGGGAAAATTTGCGAACACTCCGACACCTACTTCCAAAAACGTGGACGAACCCTGTGCACCGGACGCATCTGCGATCCGCGTGACCTGGACAAAAAGCCCTACTCGGCAAACGAGATCGCAACACACACTAAGTTCCAACAGACCTACGCCGCTATCAAGGCGCTGACCCCGGAACAAAAAGCAGCCTACAAAGAGGCGTTCGAGAAACAAAGCAAATATTCGACGCTGAGGGGGTATGTGTTTGCTCAGGAGTACGCGAAACTCGCGTAAGCAAGCTGACCGGCCGGAGGCCTGTGAGAACGCTTCGCTGTGAGACCGCTGCGCTGTGGGAACGGCCAAGGGCCTGTTAGACAAATTAACCTAAATTATCAACAATCTAAATCTTAACTAAATGGGCAAAGTATTTTTTGAAGACCCGGTGCATCATATATCGGGCAAGATCAGTAAAAAGTTCCGTACGATCTACAACCTGCGGAAAGCCAGTCAAAACAAGTTCACTTCCGTGCACGGAGACCGTGTAGCGCCGGCGACTGCCGAGGAATTGGCGCAGAGAGAGAAATTCAAGACCGTGCGTCAAGCGGCATTGGCCCGTTCGCAAGACCTGAGTCGTTTAGCGGCAGACACCGCGGCATTCAAGGCGGCAAGAGCGGCAGGCGACAAGCATACCACGCTGATGGGGTGGATATTTGCACAAGAATGGAAGCGCTTGAACTAAGGCTACGTGCGACGGCGGGCACAGCCCTTGTGATGGCACTGCGCCTTGTTCTACGCTTCACCCCAAAAATTAGAAATTTTTCGGGGCCCCCGAAGGCTTATCCGCATGGCTTTTGGGCCTGGCAAGCGATGAAAAAAACTAAACAAAGAAAGGAAAACAATTATGAAAAAGCAATCATCTAACAGCGGCATGAGCCGCGGTCTAACAGCGAAGCGTTCGTACAGCAAGCTTGCTTGCGGTCTGGCAGCCTTGGCGGTCAGCGCGGTAGCGCTATCGAGCTGCAACGCCACACGAACCATCACCACCAAGTCTGAGTACTGGCAGAAGGGCGACACGTCCTGCGTCATTCAGACAAGGACGATTGAGAGTTACGACGCGAGCAAGAAGCTGTAAAAAGCGCCCTTCGGGGCGTTTTTTTTGTGGAAATATTTGCACAATTGATTATTTTGTTGTACCTTCGAGGGCATCATAGAACAAAAATTTGTAGTAAATTCGGACTCCGCCTTGCTTCGCAATTCCCCCGAAGCTACGTTCGCTCAATTTAGCGAACGCCAATCTTTTTAGCAAACAAAATCACGCTTAAGCAAGCTTAGACTAATTTTATTTTGCTAAAAATCTTGCACATTCAAATTTTTTGTTGTACCTTTGCAGCGGAATTGAATATTAATCGCTAAATTCTATTACACCATGAAAAAACTTTCCATTTTCCTCCTCGCACTGGTAGCCGGCGCAGGAACAATGTTCGCCTCGGATACCTCCGTGGACGGTATCTGGTACAATTTCGATGATGAGTACCTCACTGCCAAAGTGACTTATCAAGGTGTTTATTACAATTCCTATCCGGATAGATATTCCGGAGAGGTGGTTATTCCCTCCTCAGTGACCTATAATGACCAAACGTATAGCGTCACCTGCATTGGAGATGGTGCTTTCTATGAATGCACCGGTTTGACCTCTATCACGATTCCCAATAGCGTCACAAGCATTATGTCTCAGGCTTTCCAAGATTGCACCGGTTTGACTTCTGTGACGATTCCCAATAGCGTCACAAGCATTGGAGATTATGCATTCTATGGTTGCAGCGGTTTGACCTCATTGTCTGTAGAAGCAGGGAACACGGTATATGATAGTCGTAACAATTGCAATGCTATTATCGAGACTTCCACTAATACTCTAATTCTCGGTTGTAAAAATACTACGATTCCCAATAGCGTCACCAGCATTGGAGAGATGGCTTTCATTGGTTGCACCGGTTTGACCTCTGTGACCATTCCGGATAGCGTCACCAGCATTGGAAGTTATGCTTTCGCTGGTTGCACCGGTTTGACTTCTGTGACCAACTATGCCACTACACCGCAGAGCATCAATAGCAATGTGTTTTATGATGTTAACAAATCCACCTGTGTGCTCAATGTGCCGATGGAGTCGGTAAGTCTGTATCAAGCCGCCAATGTGTGGAAGGATTTTGGGAATATCGTGGGCGTGGATGTTCCCGGCGTGCCTTCTTCTACTCCGGCGGTATATACCAACCCCGCCAACCCCGCACAGAAACTGATCAAGAACGGCAATGTCTATATCCTCACGGACGACAAGACTTATACCATCACAGGGCAACAGGTTAAGTGACCAAGAACCAAGTGACTAAGTACCAAGCATCCGCAACGCAACGCGGGTGCTTTTTGTTTTTTGGGGTCCACAAATTAGAATTAAGAATGAAGAATTAAGAATGAAGAATTAAGAATTAAGAAGGAGGAAAGCATTTTTTTGTTTTAACGGCAAAACCAACCTCCGTCTCAACCACTCCGGCTATCTGTTTGAAGAAATGTTCTGTTCCCCAGAAACATCCTCCGGCTAAATATATATGCTTGATTGTCATAAGTTTATCGGGCTAAATCAGGTCGGTGACGGTGAGGGGGACGTAGGAGATCAGGTCCTGCGGGGAGAGGCGGAGCTGCATGCCGCGTTGGCCGGCAGAGACATAAATGCATTCGTGTAGCAGGCACGTCTCGTCTATGTACGACGGAAAAGGCTTCCTCATCCCAATCGGACAACAACCTCCGCGGATGTAGCCGGTCAGCGGCAACAGCTCCTTCTGTGCAATGGGTTTGCACGACTTGTTGCCGCTGGCTCGAGCTGCTTTCTTCAGGTCCACCTCGCACGCTCCGGGTACAACACAAACAAAGTGCTTCACTTTGTCGCCCTCCAGCACAATGGTCTTGAACACGGTGTCTATGTCTTCGCCTAACTGCTCCGCCACATGCGTTGCGCTCAGGTCGGACTCATCCACCGCGTACTCAATCTGCTCGTAGGCTATACCCGCCGCATCGAGCAAACGACAGACATTTGTTTTTTGAACCTTCTGTGCCATACCCCGTGTCGCTGTTAGCGGATAATACGGATTCGACCTTGCGGTTCGGCATAGTCATTGGAGATGTGTCCGCCCAAGTTGTGCTCCAGGTAACGAACCAGCACATCGCGATAGAGCTCATTGCCGCGATAAACGACCTTGCAGTCCTTGAGCATATCGTAGAATCCGCCGCCCGTCACGCAGTAATCCAATGTGCTGACAGTGTACGTGCGCTGCGGATCAATCGGTTCGTATTGTCCCTCGTGATTCAATATCTCCACGTCGCTGACGGTGCGGTCGGCCACATGTACGGTGAAACGGACGCCGGACACTTGCGGGAAAGAGCCGTCCTCTACGGGAATGAAACTCGTGTTCTTTTGCAGCAGATCGATGATACGTTGGCCGCTGGCTTCCACAATCCACAGATTGTTGTCATAAGGCAGTATATCCGCTATGTCGCCGTAGGTCAGGTCGCCCGCATGTTTGCCCGTACGTATACCTCCGCCGTTGGCCAGGGCTATGTCTGCGCCGGTGATGACGCGGTATCCGTCGCACACCAGGTCGCCGAGGTTGGTCTCCGCCTTACGCACCTCCTGTTCGCCCTGCTCGTTGAGGATGGTCAGCGGCACATCGCTGTGACAAACAACGCGTTGCGTCTTCTCGCGCATGAGCCATTCAACGCTGTCGGTAGCCGCCTTCACGCGCGCATTGCGTTCGCTGACGGTGCCGAAGGGCAGCAGTGAGGGCGTTAGACGGCCGTCACGAATGAGCAGATGGCCTATGTGGGCGAACTTAGTGCCCGTCTCGGTAACAATCACCGGTCGGCCGGCTGCATTCAGAACGGTGTCGTGCTCAATCACCGAATGGGTATGACCGTCCAAAATGATGTCTATGCCGGTGGTGTGCGCGGCCAGCGTGTGCGAATTGATGCCCGTACGGTCCGGGTCCTCGCCCAGGTGAGAGAGCACAACGACGTACTTGGCTCCCTGCTTGCGCGCAGCGTTGATTGATGCCTGCAGGGTGGTGTAGAAACAGTCTTCGCGCAGGTCGTAGATCTGGCGGTCGCCGTCATAGAATGCCGACATCTCGGTATAGAGCGCACCCGGAGTGGTTGCACCGATAAAGGCAATCTTGGTCTTGCCGAACTTCTTGATCAGGTACGGCTGATAGACGGGTTTGTTGGTCTCGTGGTTATACAGATTGGCGCTCACCACCGGCGCACCGATATAGCGCAAGAGCGAGTCGGTATGACGAACGGGAAAGTCAAACTCGTGGTTGCCCAGCGTGATGGCATCGTAGCCCACCGTACGCATGACGTCGGCCACATATCCGCCGCGTGAGATGGCGCCGGCCGTACCGCCTTGCACAAAGTCTCCACAACTGACCACAGCCACATAGGCCGTGTCCGACACAGCGTCACGCAGGCCTGCAATAGCCTGATAACCGCCGATGGCGCAGTGAACATCATTCTCATAGAGAATGACTATACTCTTTTTCTTCTGTTTGCCGGCAGCCGAAGCAGGCTGTACGGACATCATTACGAACGCCAAAACGGCGCATAAGAGATAATTGAAATGTTTCATTATATAGGTTATTAAGGCGCAAAAAACAGATAAAGGTACTACTTATTGCAAACTATCCGTTTGAGAATCAGGCTGTTCGCCGTATGGATTTTGGCCGAATCTATTCTCGCCCGGAGTGGAAGGAAGACACATGAAAACGAGCAAAATGATGCTTCCGATATAGGGAATAAACTGAATAAAGAACCACATGCCGTCGCGATCGGTATCATGCAAACGGCGAATAGTAGCCGTAAGAAGCGGAATACCAAGAATAAATAAGATTATGCAAATCAACAACGTGACCATCACAACAGGAATAATAGGAAAACCGCCGTCTGCTGAGGAGTTGGCCTTAACACCGATATAGACCGCCAAAAGAGCAGCAATAGGAATTTCGCAAAGCACATAGAACAACATATACCACCAATACTCTGCGCGGCTGGCACGGCCGGAGATAGTTACAAACTTTTGAAAGCAAGTAGTAACCGATTCGATAAAAGACATCATAATGATTTGAATTTATTTGATTTGAATATTTATGTTTTTTTACCTATCTTCTTTTCCGGTGCAAAGGTACTACAAAAATTTCGGATGGGCAAGAAAAACGAGTTTTTTTGTTAAAATGTTTTGCCGTGCAAGCATTAAATAGCCGGGATAAAACCTCGATAAAGCCCCGATGATTTCGAATATTTTTCTGCAAAAATCACCAAAGATTTGCACATGTCAAAAAAAAACACTACCTTTGCAGGCTTTTTGTCGCGTACCCGTGTGTACACGGGCGACGCATGACACGGAGCGCGCATTAAGAAATTATGGAGATAGAAGACTTGCAGGCGTTGTTTGCGGCACACCCGGAGATAGACTTGGTATGCCGCGAGATAAAGAGAGGAGGGGATATACATCTTCTGCTGAGTGGCCTGTATGCCGGTGCCAGAGCACTTGCCCTGACCGCCATAGCCCAACGCACACAAAAGCCGTTGTTCATAGCGATGGACAACGAAGATGCGGCCCGCTATATGTTCAACGATATAAGGTCGCTGAATGTACAAAGGGACGAAGTACAAAGTACAAAGGGTGAAGGGGCGAATGGACAAACGGGCGAAAGTACAAAGGTTTTCTTCTTCCCTGCGGCGCAGAAACGTCGCGTGGTGGACGAATCGGCACAGATACAACGGACAGAGTGTTTGACAGCCGTCAGCCATCAGCCGTCAGATGTCAGCCATCAGCCTATCATTGTCACTTATCCGGAAGCGATAGCGGAGAGCGTGCCTAAGCAGGAAGAGTTGTCGGCCAACAGTTTTCGGTTGGCTGTGGGGCAAGAGGTGCAGTTGTCGGCAGTCGGTCAGCAGTTGTCGGAATTGGGTTTCGAGCGCGTGGACTTTGTTTTCCAGCCCGGCCAATACGCCATTCGCGGCGGCATAGTGGACATATATAGTTACAGCCACGACGATCCGTATCGTTTGGATTTCTTCGGCGACGAGATCGAGTCGATCCGCACGTTTGACATCGAGGACCAATTGTCCAAATCGCGAATCAACGAGGCCGAGATAGTGGGTTGCAAGCAGTCGGACGCCGACAGCCGGGCATCGATCATCGATTATCTGGCTGAAAACACCATATGGGTGAGCAACGACTGGCAGGTAGTGCAGTTCAAAATGAACAACCCATCCCTGACTCTTCCTCCAAAGGAGGGAAAGGTATGCACGGTGGAACTGGCGGACAAGAGCAGTTTCACTACGCACGCGAAGATAACGTTCGACACCGCCACACAGCCTATCTTCCACAAGCAGTTTGATCTACTGACGGAGGATCTGCGCAAGCACATCAACGACGGATACAAGATATATATCCTGGCCGAGCAGAAGAAACAACTGGACCGCCTGGCGGCGATATTCGAATCGATAGAAGAAAGTGCGGAGAAGAGCGAAGGAACGGCGGTCTCTTTCGTGGGTATCAACAGTACATTGCACGAGGGATTTGTGGACCACGGGTTGAAGATATGCTGCTACACCGACCACCAGATATTCGAGCGCTACCACCGCGTGACGATGACCAGCGAGAATGCCCGTCGCGGCAAAGCGATCATAACGTTGCGCGAGATCAACCAATTGCAGATAGGCGATTATGTCGTTCATTCCGACCACGGTATAGCCAAATTCGGCGGACTGGTTACCACTCCGGTTAACGGTCGTCCGCAGGAAATGATCAAACTGAACTACCGCGACGGAGCGAACGTGTTTGTCTCGATACACAATCTGCATCGCATCAGCAAGTACAAAGGACGCGAAGGCAGCGAACCGACGATAGCCAAACTGGGCAGCGGTGCATGGGAGCGACTGAAAGAGCGCACCAAGGACAAAGTGAAAGACATAGCGCGCGACCTGATTCGCCTCTACGCCACGCGCAAGAAACAACAGGGCTTCCGCTATTCGCCAGACGGCTACATGCAGCATGAGTTGGAAGCGTCGTTCCTCTATGAGGACACGCCCGATCAGGCTAAGGCTACAGCCGAAGTAAAGCATGACATGGAGAGCCCGATGCCTATGGACCGACTGGTGTGCGGCGATGTAGGATTCGGTAAAACAGAGGTGGCTATGCGTGCCGCCTTCAAGGCCGCCACCGACGGCAAACAGGTGGCTGTGCTGGTGCCGACCACCGTCCTGGCGCTGCAGCACTACAATACTTTCCGCGAACGAATGGCCAACATGCCCGTACGTATCGAGTACTTGAGCCGACTCAAGTCTGCCAAGGAGATCAAGGAGCTGCTGGCCGACCTGGAAGCAGGCAAGATAGATATACTGATCGGCACCCACAAACTGGTGGGCAAGAGCGTCAAATGGCACGATCTGGGATTGCTGATCATCGACGAAGAGCAGAAGTTCGGTGTGACCGTCAAGGAGAAGCTGAAGAGTCTGCGAGCGAACATTGATGTACTGACCCTCACCGCTACGCCTATCCCGCGTACGCTGCAGTTCTCATTGCTCGGTGCGCGTGACTTGAGCGTCATGACCACTCCGCCGCCCAACCGTTATCCGGTGCAGACCGAACTGATAACGCTGGACGACGAAGACCTGATCAAAGAAGCCATCGACCTGGAGATGGGTCGCAACGGACAAGTGTTCATCGTCAACAACCGCATTGATATGCTTCCGCGAATAGAGCGGCGCATCAACAAACTGTGCCCGGAGGCGCGCATCATCATCGCCCACGGACAAATGCCCGCCGAAGAGATGGAACAGCGATTGGAAGCGTTCATCAACTATGACTACGATATTCTGCTCTCGACCACCATCATCGAGTCGGGTGTGGACATACCGAACGTGAACACCATCTTCATCTTCTCCGCCGACAAGTACGGTTTGGCCGACTTGCATCAACTGCGCGGACGCGTGGGACGAAGTAACCGTAAGGCGTATTGCTACCTGGTGGCGCCAGACCGCGAACTGCTGACCGAAGATGCACGCCGACGACTGGAGGCGCTGAGCACCTTCGCCGAACTGGGTTCGGGATTCAATCTGGCCATGCAGGACCTGGATATACGCGGCGCGGGCAACATGCTGGGTTCGGAACAATCGGGATTCATAGCCGACCTGGGCTACGAGACCTACCAACGCATTCTGAACGAAGCCGTGGAGGAATTGCGGGAAGAAGAAGGACTGACCAACGAACAAGACGACGA
>JAEEHO010000095.1 GCA_016280845.1 Paludibacteraceae bacterium
AGTATGGTATCACAGTAGAAGACGCTGCTCATGGTTCTGTCAGCACCAACAAAGCAACAGCTTTCGCAGGCGAGACCATCACTATCACCGCAGAACCGGAAAATGACAACTACGAGTTGACTTCTATCAGCGTAGTTGACGCAGACAACCAGGCTGTAGCAGTAGAGAACGGCCAGTTCATCATGCCGGCAAGCAATGTGACCGTTTCGGCTACATTCAGTGCAATACAATATGCTGTCATTCTCGGCAACCCGGAGAATGGTTCTATCAAGTCGGATAAGGCAACTGCTGCCGCAGGCGAGACAGTAACCATCACAGCTTTGGCTGATGACAAATATACTCTGGCCTGGCTTAACGTTTATTCCACTACAGAAGGCAACATCGATATAGATGCTAATGGCCAGTTCATCATGCCGGCAAGCGATGTAAACGTTTCTGCAAGTTTCGTTGAGATTAAGTACAGTATCACCAAGAACAGTACCGACGGCGGCTCTATCAATTGCATCACTGAAGCAGCAGAAGGTCAGACCGTAACCATCAGTACTAATCCGAGCACCAACTACCGTTTGGTTTCGCTGAGCGTGAAGGATACAGCTGACAACGAGATCGCAATTAGCGAAGACAACAAGTTCACCATGCCGGCAAGCGCGGTAACTATTTACGCTGAGTTTGAGCGCGTATATATCGTCAACATCAGTACCTCTATCGTCAATGGTAGTGTAGTAGCTGACCCCGCTCAAGCAGCAGCAGACGAAACAGTAACCCTCACCATCACTCCGGACAATGGTTATCATCTGAATACGCTGAGTGTTTCCGGCGGTCCGAAGATTGGTCAGATCCAGGTAGACGAAAATAACCAGTTCGTTATGCCGGCAGCTAACGTAACGATTATGGCCAGCTTCGAGCCGGACATTACAGAATATAACATTATGGTAGTGCCTAACATCAAGAATGGTTCTGTTGCAGCTGACTACACTAAGGCAGCTGAGGGTCAGACCGTAACTCTCACCGTTGAAGCTGCTGATGGCTATAAGTTGGAGACACTGACTGTAACAGCTCCGGGCATCGGTGCAATTGATGTGGATAACAACTACCAGTTCACCATGCCTGCAACCAACGTTATAATCAGTGCTACCTTCACTCTAATCACATACGGTATTATTCCGACTGTTCCGGAGCACGGTAATATCGATGCAGACAAAGACGAAGCAGCTCCGGGCGAGGTTGTCACCATCATCGTAAATCCGGATCCGGGATACAAACTGGAGACGCTGACCGTAGAAGATCTCATAGGACAGAATTCTGTTGAGGTGGACGAGAACTACCAATTCATCATGCCGGAATACGGTGTAATGATCTATGCTACCTTCGTTGAAGATATCTCAACCGGCATCAACAGCATCAATGCAGATAACGAGAAGATCGTCAAGGTGATTGAGAACGGCGTCGTTTACATCATCCGCGGTGGCGAGAAGTTCGATATCTACGGACAGAAAGTTCAATAAAAAGACTAAGAGTCTACCCTTCCTCCCTCCATGGGAGAAGATACAGAGGCGACCTGCAGAAATGCGGGTCGTCTCTTTTGTTACTGAATACTGAAAGCTGATAGCTGTATGCTGAAAGTCAAAAGCGAAAAAGCTAAAAACGAAAAACTTGACAATAAAATAAGCAATATTTCTCGGCGTTTGCGCAACAGACTTACCAGAAAATAAAAAGATTTGTACGTGTAAAATATAAATTGTACCTTTGCCAGCGATTTTGTAATGCGATACCTTTAATGTTTATAAAAAACAACATTTTTCACATGAAGAGAAAAATCTACTTAGGAATCATGCTCGTCATGATGTCTATCTTTGCGTACGCTACTCCGCGTACAGCACAAGAAGCCGCTGCATTGGCGGCAAGTTTCTCCAACTCACGATCTCAGAAGAGCGGCATTAAGAAAGCCGTTCGCGCTAAAGCGGAAGATATGAGTTTGGTTCATCAGGTAGCAAAGCCGACCAACATGTTTGAAGCGGCTTTGTATGTATTCAACAAGCCGGAAGGCGGTTGGGTAATTGTATCAGCAGACGATAATGCGTTCGATATTCTCGCATATTCGAATGAGGGTAAATACGAGATCAACCCGAATGCGGAGTATATGTTGGATTACTACGCAGAGCAGATAGCATTGGCTAAGCCTCTGACAGCAGACCAGCGAATCAGACGTGCGAAGGCTGAGGATTACGACTATGCGAAGATTGATCCTCTGTTGGGTGAAGATAACAGATGGTATCAGAGATCTCCATACAACTGGTTCTGCCCTATTGATCAAGCTGACAGCACTCGCAGTATGACCGGTTGTGTAGCCACAGCGGCAGCCATGGTCATGTATCACTTCCGCTATCCGGCCACCGGTATGGGCGCACGCGCTTACGACTGGAAAAGCGTAGGTGGCGGTTGGGGTCACGAGTACGTAGATTTCACCACCGGCAATTATGATTGGGACAACATGTTGCCGTCGTATCATGGCACTTATACCCAAGCTCAGGGAGAAGCAGTAGCCAAACTGATGTACCACTGCGGCGTTGCCACTCGCATGGAATACGGCGGTGAGGTAACCGGCGGTAGCGGTTCCAGCGGAACAACGATGGCACTAGCAATGCACGAGAACTTCGGTTACACATTGGGTAAGAACCACAAGGGACTGGATACAGTGCCGTATATTCAGGTAGCTACAGCTTTTGAGAACGAACTGAAAGCCAATCGTATTATCATGATGGGCGGTAATGCTCATGAGTACGTTTGTGATGGTGCAGACGGCGAGGGCAAGTTCCATATCAACTTTGGTTGGGACGGTATGTCGAACGGATACTACAACCTGCAGGCCATCGTAGCGACAGAAGGCGTCTCCGGTAATTACTCCAAAGGCATGAGTTGTATTTTCGGTATCGAGCCGGAGAAAGAGGAAGACCGCATTCATGTCACCGGCATCGCGCTCAACAAGACCGAGTTGAACATGACGGTAGGCGAACA
>JAEEHO010000096.1 GCA_016280845.1 Paludibacteraceae bacterium
AATATGCTGCGAAGTGTAGTACATGCCGGCTGCAGTCAATTCCAGCAGCAACGCTGCCACTATGATGACCGTAACCGCACTATTTTTCATTTGCTGTTTTTGCATGGAGGATTGCCGTTTTACACATAAACTTGCTGCAAAGATACAACTTTTTATTGACATGTGCAAATATGCACATTATTTTTCCCTATTTATTGCATTATTGAAGCGCAACAAAATATCCTTCTGCAAATCTTTGAAGCGGATATGAACCTGCCGGAAGATGTGTTTACACAAGGTGTACCATTTGATGTGTTAATAAAAAAAATCCGCAAGATTATACAAATAAAAATAATGAATGTAAATGGTTAAGGAAGAAAAGATTGTTAGATAACATCATGAATGTACTTATCCTTTGTATAAAATCATAATCCAAAACACCGCTGCGGCGGTGTTTTTTGTGTCTGATGGGAAAAAAGTGAGATTTTTTGCATTTTTTTGTGCTCACTGACAAGTTTTGGCAGTGAGAAGCAGTACCTTTGCCCCCGAATTCAAAATACAAAAATGTTCAACCCTAAAAATCAAACAATTATGGACAAAAGTACTGTTAGTATGGTGATGGACACCATCGGAATCATCGGCATGTTTTTTATTGCAGCAATATTGCTGTGTGTTTAACACAAACATGCATGCACATTTGCATATATCAAAAGAAAGTTGTACCTTTGCGCTGAGTTTCAGCACAAAAAGAATAGAAAGTTATGTCCGTATCGCAGTATAATAGATACATATGGTTGGTGGATACGATCCGCAGTGCGGGGAAAATAACGCGCGAGGAAATAGACCGCCGATGGATGCACTCGTCGTACAACGAGAGCCACGAAAGCCGTTTCCCCGACCGGTCGTTCTACCGCTGTAAGAACGATATAGAATCGCTCTTCGATATATCCATCCGTTGCGACCGCGCCAACGGAAGTGTATATTACATAGACGAAAGCGACAGCAACAGTCAGACCAAGCAATGGCTGCTGAGCCAGTTCGCCATGAGTCAGTCGCTGGACACCAGTCGCGAGTTGCGCGACTGCATCCTATACGAGTCTATCCCTGCCGGCACAGAATATCTGACAACCATCGTTGAGGCCATGCGCGAAAAGAAAATGCTGCACATAGCCCACCTGCGTTTCGACAGCACCGAACCACCGCATGTGTTTCTGTTGGCGCCGCTATGTCTGAAGGTGTTCAAGCAGCGTTGGTACGTGTTGGGACTGGTGAAGGAAATAGACGATGCACACAGCACACCCAAAGACGAACCGCGCATCTATTCGCTCGACCGCGTGCAGCATCTGGAGATAACAGAAAAAGCGTTTCGTCGGCCTAAGAAATTTGACCCGAAGGCTTATTTCGCAGGTTTCTACGGCGTTTTTTGCGGCAAGCAATACAAGCCCGAACTTATCCGTGCGCGGGTCAATGAGTTGGCAGCCAAATATCTGCGTTCATTGCCTCTGCACCATTCGCAGAAAGAGGTTGAGCCGTGTGTATTCGAGTGGTTCGTTGCGCCTACGTTCGACTTTGTTCAGCAACTCCGCACGCACGGGTCCGAAATGGAGATACTGGCACCTCAGTCGCTCAGAAAGCAGTTCGCAGAAGAAGCGCTGAGGCTCATGGAGATGTATGGGGAAAGGGACAATTAACAATTAACAATTAACAAAGAGCTTACGGGGTTCTGTACAACCTGATAAAATCCGTACGGACACAAAACGTTGAACCTAAGCCGCTTGGGAAAGGCGGAAAGGAGATGGGAAAGTTGATCGGCAGAAATGCCGATTTTTTTTTGTTATACTGACATGTTTTGGCAGCAAAATATAGTAATTTTGTCGTCGAAATAAAAACGCACTACATGGCAATAGGTTAAAGATTAAAAATAAACGTACTACATGGCAGAACCTTCTATTGATATTATCTCTAATGCCGTTCCGGATAGTCCTCTGGAATTGCTTTTGCGTGGAATAACGGGTATAGTACACCAACAAGAAACAGACAAAAGAGCGCTGCAACAACGTTGCGATGATCTGGAGCAGCAACTGCAAACGAGTACAGCCAAAATGATTGTCGCAGACGGCAAGCAGAAAGAGTTGGTAGCAGTGCTCAATGTGATCTATGAAGCAGGGTTCGTGACCGGGTGTACCAAAGCCGAGTTTATGAAAAGGATGGCCGATGCCTTTGGTGCGCAAGGTATAACGAACTATAACAAAGCACTTTACAACGTCAAGATGACCTACAAATACGATGATATATTCACCCATCTGAACGAAGTGGCACAAGCAGAAAAAACAAAAAACGACTAATAAAAAGCGGGGACTCCCCGGGGAGTATCCAATCCACGTCAACAATAAGCAGTACTTTTGCACCCGGAACGTCCTCCCGACGGAACGGGAGGAGTGGCCTCCGCCGAGGAGGGAACTTTTTTTATTAACCCGCGAGAGTTTTGAACTTGTGCGCACACAGAACGGCCGTTCAATCAAAGCCAAGCACAAAACTTTCAAAAACAATGGCAAAAAAAGATTATTCAATCATTGATCAAATGTATTCGGCTATCTTGAGTCAGAACGAGAACGAAGCAACCATCAAAGCCCTGCGACCGCAGGTGGAAGAAGCAGTCAAAGCACTCATCGCCGAGCGTGGGTTGCCTAAGACCTTCACCGGCACTCTCGACTACCACGGTTTTCAGATTGTGGTCAGCCGCCCCAGGTCGTACACATGGGAACAGAACACCAACCCGGCCGTCACCTCTGACCCTAATCACGCTATCTACCTGCAGCAGCTCGATCTGCAGCGACGCATCAACGACCAACTGAAAGACATGCGGGCGGACGTCAAGCGTACGGCGGAGAAACTGGCGGCGGCGCACCCCGAGTCGGAGTCGATAAAGAGAGGGTTCAGATTGGCGTTCTTGTAGGAAACCTCCCCTTTCTTCTTTTTCAGGGCAATGTGATTGCCCGCCCTGCCGTCCTTATGGTCTTTATAGTCCTTAATGACCCTATGGTCCTTATCATCCAGACTGCACTAAGAAAACAAAAAGAGACGGAGCGTTCTCCCGACGGAACGGGATGGAGAAGTGCCTTGACTTGGCACTTCGAACGGCAGGAGCAGCGGGGAGCGTCGCTCCAACCAGACACGGCCTCCGCCTAAGAGGGCTTAAAAGGTAATAAAAGACGGAGCGTCCTTCCGTTGAAGCGGAAGGAGCGGCCTCCGCCTAGAAAGGCAAAGAAAACAGAAAAAAAGTAACCAAAAAAAGATTAAAGAAAAAAGTTGGTGGTGGTAAGTATATACTATGCCCCTAAATCCCCAAAAGCGAGTGTCGCGGCACTTACCACCACCAGCACCTTTTAAAAATTTCGATTATGACTTTTGATCATCTATGGTCTATGCTCTACAACCACGGAGCTACCAACACCAAACGTATCGAATGTGC
>JAEEHO010000097.1 GCA_016280845.1 Paludibacteraceae bacterium
CCTTGCGGTCATGGCTCAGGTGCCGCAGTTTAGCCTCTTCGTGAACGGCAGGACCATGCAGATTGCGGGTGCCCGTGTCGGTTCGAAGATGGAAGTGTTCGACCTGCAGGGCCACAGGGTGCTCTCCGGCAATGTCGACGCTGTGAATTTCTCCGTCGCCATGCCGCGTTCCGGTTCTTACCTGGTTCGCATCGACGGCCAGACGCAGAACGTGAACATCAAGTAGCTGCTGACACTTTTAGCGAAAAGCGGGAACCGGTAATGCCGGTTCCCGTTTTTTTTTGGAAGGAGGGGGTAAGTTTTTTTTCACATTTTATGCGAAGCATAAAAAGATTTTACTTTTTTGTTACATTTGGTATTGAACTCAAAAGGGAGACTTCGTGTACAGTGTCCCGCAAAAAAGGAGATCAGATGAAAAAAGCAATCATTTTGCCAATTATATTGGCTTTGGGCGTCGGCATGGTAAACGCCCAGACGAAGGCCGGTGAACGAATCGGCTCAAAAGAAAGACTGGCTAAAATAAAAAGCGTAACTGTCGAAGACGGTACGCTGTATCCGCTAGCTCCGAAGAAGGGTGCTTCGGTAGCCTTCGACAATGGTGAGGTGACTTACACTGTATGTAAGGGTTCCGTATGCGCCGATAGCGCAGACTTCTTCAATATTGTCACTTATGAGTGGCAGCGCCTGGATATTAACGATAGCACTTGGAACAGATATGCTTTTTCGAATGGTACCGTAACGTTTATTCCCGGTGAATATAGGTTGGTGGCTGAATACAAGAGGCAGAAATGGATTATCTCTAAGGCAATGACAAATTTAGAGCAAAGAATAATTCAGCAAGAATGGAGCGATGACTTTAACAATCATACCGTCTCTAGTGTCTCCGTCAATGGAATAACTTTCAATTCTCTGTCTAGGTGTATATCGAAAACCGAACGAGAAGTCGTGTCGGGTACTACTACTCTTAAACCGTACTGGTCCTGCAGGTTTGCATCCCCGTCCATTACTGTGGGCAAGGCAAAACCGATTGTGTTCAAGCCCATCTGCAGCGACGGTACGGACAAGTGCGGCGCGGATTACATCGGTCCTACCAAATCTTTCCCTGGCGACATGGTCAAGTTTGCCGTGAAGAACACCAACCAGGATTACGGCTGGGGCTCGGTTCCGCAGTGTAAAAGTATGATTATGGATACTGACTTTAAGTATGATGTTTGCGATCCGGACCATATGGATTCTGTAAGTGCTTTTTATGTAGCTGTTTTCTCAGATCAATTCGGAGCTGAATTTGGGGTAGAAGGGTTCATGTATGCTATGAATGCACTGAACACTATGATGGTCCCCGTTAATTCCACTTCGAGGAACGATATAGGTGAAGCGTTCTTGACGTACATGTTCCTCGCAGATTTAACTACCAGTTCAGATGATGACTATGATAAATTCATGAAAGGGGAAATGCCCTACATTTACAAGGATACAACTGAATTTGCCGATACGATATATTATCCTCTGACCCTGAGGGATATCGACATAAACTATGCAAAGGCGGACCATGGAACCGTTACCGGCCCGGCAAAGGCTCATGACGGTGAATACCTGATTCTTTCTATTGTCCCCGAAGACGGATACGACGTGAAGGAACTTTATTCAAGGGGCATGGATGAAAATAATGAGATGAAGACAAGCTATTTACCGCCAGAAATGGGAGAGCTTATGCCTGACGGAAAACGCTATGCCCAGTTCATCGCCCAGAAGGGATTTGAGCAGAATATCTTCGTCGAATTCGAGAAAGTCGGCCAGGAAGTCACCATGGTCAAGCCGACCAACGGCACCTACTCGGTCACTTCCAGAGGCAAGGAACACGAAGTCAACGAGAGAATGTTCCTGACCAACGCCGCCGGCTCCACCATTTCCGTCAAGGCGACTCCCGATGCGGGCTATGCGGTCAAGACTGTTACCTGTGAATATGAATCGAAGGAAAATGGCGCGGAGACTGTAATCTTGTCCAAGGACACTGTCAGCGGCCTGTACAACTGCGCCGTCCCCGACGCCTCCGTGCTGTCGGAAGATATCTTGGATAGGACCAAGCAAATCAAGATTATCGTTACTTTCGCCAAGGAAAGCAAGATCGATATCGACGTGACCGGCCGCGGCACGGTTATTGCCTATATCAAGGGCTCTATTGACTCGGTCGGGAACTATACCAAGGGCTATTGCAGCAGCAATCCTACGGAAACGGAAGGCAAAGCCTGTACCGCACTCGATGGAGACTCCATCCTCATCGAGGTCGAAGATAGCGAAGGCCATCCGCTCCAGCAACTGTCATGCAAAGATGGAACGACGACGACTAACTGCAAGGATTCCAAGACGTTCGTCATGAAGGCTGTCGATGCGCAAATTGTTGCAGTCTTCAATGCCCTCAATTATGCGTTGACTAAGACCGGTAACCACGTTGATGACTTCGACCTGTATGTCGGCTGGGATTCGAAGACCCCCGCAACGCAGGCTCATGAATTCGATACGGTCTTTGTAAAGTCCGCCGACAACATGCACGTTGCCATACCGAGTGAGTGGCGTGGTGAAACTTTCAAGTATGATTCCTCTGCAGCAATTTTTGTTCCCTACTTTATCATGAATGCTGGTGATAGGGAAGTGAAAGTTACTGAAGACGGGCTCCGTAGCACTGTAAAGCAGACCATCAAGATTAATGGCCAGGGCTATGTTTATACATATAATAGTTTGATTGGCTATAATCTTCAGATCTCCCTCTCCACGGCCGATAGTAACGAAATGTCCATTAGGGCGGTTACTAATACGCAGCATACTATCTCAATTTATCCTGCCGACGGCTATTCGTATGTTGATACCACCGGCACCAAGTGTACCTATAAGGATGGCTCTGAAATTCCCTTGGATATGCAGAGCAATTATGTTAGCTACGTGCTCAATGAAGAGAAGGATTACACTTGCGAAATCACGTTCACTCCGAATTCCTACAAGATTACTGCGACGGCCGACGACAACGGCGTCCTCCAGAATGTTCCCAAGAAGGGCAATACGGACGAAAAGATCTCCTTCAAGGCCGCCCCGCTTGCTGGCTACGAAGTGGACTTTGTCAAGGCTTACTACACGGAGAAGGATTCGAACAACAAGGATGTGAGCGTGTTCCTCAAGTTGTCCAACACCTACGACAAAAAGAAGAACACCTACACGTACAAGTTCACGATGCCTGCCCGCGACGTGTCTATCGAGGCCGCGTTCAAGGAAATCAAGTCCAGCTCCAGCTCTGCCAAGGCTAAGTCTAGCTCTGCCAAGGCCAAGTCCAGTAGCAGCAAGGCAAAGGCTAAGTCCAGCTCTAGCTCTGCCAAGGCCAAGTCCAGCTCCAGCAAGAAGAAGACCGTCCTCCCGGTCATGGCTCAGGTGCCGCAGTTCAGCCTCTTCGTGAACGGCAGGTCCATGCAGATTGCGGGTGCCCGTGTCGGTTCGAAGATGGAAGTGTTCGACC
>JAEEHO010000098.1 GCA_016280845.1 Paludibacteraceae bacterium
AGTGTCGGTTCGTAGATGATTACCTGCGCACCCTTGGCTTTTACACGCTTCATGATACCCTGAATACTCGACTGACGGAAATTATCGCTGTTCGACTTCATTGTCAGACGGTACACGCCAATCACGCAACTCTTCTCCTGCGAAGCATCAAAATCGCCTTTGTGGAAATAATCGTAGTAACCTGCCTTGGACAATACGCGGTCTGCAATAAAGTCCTTGCGCGTGCGGTTACTCTCTACAATCGCTTCAATCAGATTTTCCGGCACGTCCTGATAGTTGGCAAGCAACTGCTTCGTGTCTTTTGGCAGACAATAACCGCCGTAGCCGAACGAAGGGTTGTTGTAGTGTGTGCCGATACGCGGGTCGAGACAAACTCCGTCGATGATTGACTGCGTGTCTAGTCCCTTCATTTCTGCATACGTGTCCAACTCGTTGAAGTAGCTGACGCGTAATGCCAGATATGTGTTGGCAAATAACTTAACGGCTTCTGCTTCCGTCAGACCCATAAACAGCGTGTCTATATTCTCTTTGATGGCACCCTCTTGCAGCAACTTGGCAAACTGCTTGGCTGCATTCACCAATCGCTCGTCGTTCATCACTGTTCCTACGATGATACGGCTTGGATACAAGTTGTCATACAGAGCTTTACTCTCGCGCAAGAACTCCGGCGAAAACAGTATGTTCTCGCTGTTGAATTTCTTGCGTACGCCCTCGGTGAATCCTACCGGAATGGTTGATTTGATAACCATAATAGCATTCTTGTTGACGCTCAGTACGGTCTCAATCACATTCTCCACAGCCGATGTATCGAAATAGTTACGTTGCGGATCGTAGTTCGTCGGCGCCGCTATTACCACAAACTCTGCATCCTTATATGCAGCCTTTGCGTCCAGCGTGGCTGTTAGATTCAGAGGCTTCTCTGCTAGGTATTTCTCAATATAATCATCCTGAATAGGCGATTGGCGGCGGTTGATCATCTCTACCTTTTCCGGTATGATGTCAACTGCCATCACTTCATTCTTCTGGGCGAGTAGGGTTGCAATACTCATTCCTACATAACCCGTTCCTGCAACTGCAATTTTCATTTTATTCAGTCAAATTATCTATATATGTTCTTCAACGCCACGGAAATGAACATTGAGTTCATGGAGGTGCTCTAACAAGATTCCGAGGGATGTTCCTTTTGTCATTTCTGCAAAAGCATTAACATCCTTTGGGAAACATTTACCGCCATAACCATATTTTCCATCCGGGCCTGGCACATATGTGTGCGTATCATTGATGTAACCGGAAAGAAGAACTCCGGTGTGTACTTTGCGCCAATCCGCTCCCATTTGTTCGCAATATTCGCGGCAAGCATTGAAGTATGTTACTTTGTACGCGCCGAAGACATTATGCATATACTTGGTTAACTCAGCCTCCAACGGGCTCATGACGGTAAACTTTTTGCCGACAAAAATCTTAGTGAGCAATTCTTGAGCACCTGTGAAAACCATTGTTTGCTTGTTGAAGTCTTCTATAAAAGTACGTTCGGTTAGAAACTCCGGCATATAGCACACCTGGTGTCCGGTTTCGCGGGAAAGCATTTCGCTTGTGCCGGGAAGAATTGTGGTACGAACGAATACGGGCACGTTCGGAAGTTTTTTAATCAAATCCTTCATCAGTCTTAGATCTTGAGTTCCGTCTTCCTCTGTCGGAACGTGAATTTGTAGGAATGCGATATCCACGTTACTCAAGTCGTCATTATACCCTTTTGGAGGATCACTAATGAACAATTTGCACTCAGGATTGTTATTTTCTAGCCAATTTTTAAGCGCCCCACCAACGAAGCCACATCCAATAATGCCTACATTAATCATAACTTATATTCTTGATTTAGAGTGTTTGTTACAAAAAAGCGTGCAAAGATACAACATTTTTTTGATATGTGCAAGCGCGCGTGAACTTTATTTTGTAAAAAGTGCAAAAAATAACATTTAACGTGCAAATATTCGCCTTACGCCTTTCGCCTTTCGCCTTTATTTTGTACCTTTGCAGCGTATTTTGGCTTTTTATGGGCTCTTAACAAATATTTTAGTATAATTTATCCCCTCTGTGGTGTGGAGGAACTCGGCATTTGTGTCTTTCGGATAAGGCGGCGTGGCGAGGTTAAAACACCGAAGTTAATGAAAAAATTCAAGCTTTGGAATACGATCTGCGGGTGGATGGTTTTTGCCATTGCTGCTGCAACGTATCTCCTTACTATTGAACCTACCGCTTCTTTCTGGGATTGCGGTGAGTTTATCTCCAGCGCGTGGAAGTTGGACGTAGGTCACCCGCCCGGAGCACCTTTCTTCATGCTCATGGGCCATTTCTTTGCACTTTTTGCTTCTGATGCCAGCCATGTGGCAATGTGTGTTAACGCGCTTTCGGCACTTGCCAGTGCATTCACTATTCTCTTCCTGTTCTGGACAATCACTGCGCTCGCAAAGAAAATGGTGCAACCCGACGAACTGTGGAAGGGTATCGCTATCCTCGGTGCCGGTGCCGTTGGTGCATTGGCCTA
>JAEEHO010000099.1 GCA_016280845.1 Paludibacteraceae bacterium
AATCGGTGCTCCCGTGTTGATAGCAACGCCTGACGGGATAGTGAAGTATGCAAACTTCCAAACGTGATTATTCAAGTCCGTAAGTGTTGCATTATAGCTTTCCTGCGTTACCGTGCCGCTTATATCCTGCTCGAAAGCCTCAACTCCCAAGACATAGATATATCTCGTCGTAGGCGTATTCATAACGCCGATATATGCGGCTCTTTCGCTTGATTCCGTAACCTCGATTGAAGTAAGTGCAAATGAAAGAGATAAGCCGACAGGATCATCAATCGCATTGTCGCTTTCCGTGATAGAAAACAACCTGCGGCAAGTGATGTGTCCCTTGCTTCCAGGTAACTCAAACTTAATGCCTGTGATAACGCAAGGCTTAAAAACATTCTTTTCGGTTTCAAGCATAATCAGGTCGCCGACCTCATAACGCAGGTCTTGAATTACATCAATCTCGTACTGATTGGATATATCACTTACAAGATGAGCAACGCCCTTAACCTTGTTAGCAACATAACTATTTGTAACGAACTCGTTATCGTTTGTATAAACCTCGCCGTTTGCCTCGGTGTCTATCGTTTCGGTTTCTTCTGTTTTGTTTTCGTCAACCTTGTAGAAACGAATAGTAGGCGTTATCGAAGTAGGAATATCTGACGATAAGGGTACTAATACCTCAAAAGTGCCGTCGTCGAGCTTATAAGCCTCGGCGTTACCCCAAACCGTGATTACTGCGTCGGGATCACTCTGTTGCGTGCCGATAATCTCGTACTTGCCCGTCGGATAGAACGGAAGATTGAATGAGAATAACGCATATCTCTTTTCGTCCGTACCTATCGCATAAGTGTCGGGGGATAATACATCAAGATAATCACTTGATACGGTATAGAGCGTTTTTGACACGCTTATCCTGCCGACTTTAGGCTTGCTTTCGAGAGCACTCTGTACCTGATCGTATCTCGTAAGGTATTCGCTTATATCTCCATACTGCAAAGCGTTAGCGTCGTAGAGATTGCACGAACCGAAATCGTCTTTGATGTAGCAACCCAAAGCGTTTGCTATGAGCTGCCTTGCGTTCTCGGAACTCACTTCGCCAACCTTTTCAACAGTAGCGTTATTGTCAACGTCATATTCATCAAAGAGTTTGCCGTTATAAACAATCTGCCAAAATGATGTGCCGCCGACGTTATCACCTACGTTGAGGCTATCGTCAAGGACGGGGTTTATCGTCGTTACCCAGTCCTTACGCCAATCAACGGCAATCTTGAATGTTATCTTGCCTTGCCTATATGACGGCTTTTCTTTGAGTTTGCCAATCATCAGGTCAACATGCTCGTTTACGCCGTTGATCTTATAAGCAGCACACAAGAAACAAGGCGAACCCTCTTTGAACTGATTATCCCAATAAGAACTTTCGGGAGTGTACTGTTCGTTTACGTCAAGGCACTCAACCGTCATTTCGTAGTCCGGCAAGCTCTGTGAAGTCAGGTCTGTTTCTGTGTTTATGTCGGCTTTTGCTATCTGATTGATAGTAAAGTTTACGGGTGAAGAGTTGTTGATCCTCGATTTCCTTAACTGAATATAGGACAACTGATAGCGTCCAGGCGTTTTTGCCTGTACTTCAAAATGATAAAGTTTGTCCTTATCGTAACTGTCAGGCGTGTATGTCAAAGTCTTTATGCCGTCCAAGTCCTCATAAGCCTTGTCGGTTATCCACAAACCTTGATTCTCGTCGTAGAACTCAATATCAATTCTCGTAGGCAAATGACCGCCTACGAATGAGAACTGAATAGGTGCGGTCAAGCCTTTAAAGTTCAAACTCGGGATATTATCGTCACCTATCATAGCTCGCTCGTTAGCGTTCTTGTAAGGCGTAATGCCGTAAGGTACTGAATGATTAGGCTTTGCGATTACACCGCTATTATCAGGTGCACAAATGCGGTTAGGATCATCAATAGCCGATTCTTCGCCTAACACCGCATAATATCTCTTGTTTTGACAATTCTTCGGTGCTACAACAGGTGCAACCGAAGTGTCGAAGTCCAATGTGTTTATGCTGCCGCCGATTGCATTAAAAGTATTTATCGTGTCTGTGCCGATTTCAAGTGTTAAAAGGGATAGTGCAGGGCGGATAATCTCGCTCTGCACTTCCTTAAACTGTTCCGAAACATATCTCATAAGCTCTCACCTATTCCTATGATGTTTGCCTGACAATCTATGTAGTAGGTAGGCTTGCCCGTGACTTCATCAATGATAAAGGGCATAGCCGACCTGTCGCCTACATAGAACTTCTTTGTTACGAATGTGTCGGTTTCCATATCCCGATATGTAGCGTCAAAGTAAAAGTGATTGTTAAAGAACGTGCAAATATCCGCCCATACTTCGGGTGAGAGCACTTTCCATTTCAGTTCAATCTTACTTGCTTTTGCGATTACCGCACCCCTTACGATACCGTCAGCCGTTCTCGCCTGATCTACCATAGTAGCGATAGTCTGTTTTCCGCTTTCGTATGCCACAAACGGAACTTGAAGCGTATCGCCACCTGCCGAAAGCGTTATAAAGTTTCCGTATCTTTCAACTGCCATTTGCGATAACTCCTTTCCTTACACAAAAGCACCGTTGCCGATAGCAATACCACTCTTGCGTTGCTCGTTTCTTACTATTCTGAAAAACTCCTTGCCGTCGCAAGTAAGGACAATATCACCGTTATTGCCGCCTGCCGTAGCCATGCCGCTAACAACCGCCTGATAGATATTGCTTGCAAGGTTCATCATAGCTCCCTGATTAGCAACACCTACGCCGTA
>JAEEHO010000100.1 GCA_016280845.1 Paludibacteraceae bacterium
ATAGTGTGGTTCTTGGCATCCAAGATCATCTTGCACAAACCCGTCTCACCCTCGTTCTCCGCCATGAAACGGCCTGAGAAGGTCATAGGCAGACGATGCACCTCGTAGAAAGACTCCACTCCACCCGCTTTCGCCAAGCCGGCCGGTCCCTCCATCTCGGTATAGAAATCACGCACCTGCTGTTCGGTCAAGCCGACCGATGCAATCTCAGGATTAGTGTAAACGACCGAAGGAATAGCATTATACGCTATGCGTTGCAGCGGGATCTGCTTGAGGAGACGCCCCACCAGCACCTCAGCCTGACGCGAAGCGACATGCGCCAACATGATCTTGCCCGTCACATCGCCCGCCGCATAGACATTAGGCAGATTGGTCTTCATGAACTCATCCACCTTGATAGCACCACGTTCCAACTCAAGATCAGAGAGCGCCTCCAGACCCTGCAGATTAGCGCGACGGCCGACAGAGACAAGGATACGGTCAGCCGACAGCTGTTGGCCATTAGCCGTCAGTTGGTTGCCGCTGATAGACTCGACCTTGGTGGAAGTGAGTATAGTGATGCCGGCCTTGCGGTACTTGTCGAGCAACAGCGCCACCACCTCCTGATCGAGATTAGGCAGGATAGTAGGCATAGCCTCCACCACCGTCACAGCCACTCCCAGTTCGTGATAGAGCGTGGCGAACTCCATACCGATGACACCACCACCGACGATAATAATCGACTGAGGCAGTTCGGCAGCATTGAGTGCGTCGGTAGAGTCCCACACAGCGGGATTATCCTTGATGCCCGGTATAGGCGGAACGAAATTGGTAGAACCCGTGCAAACAAGCAGATTGTCAGCCTGGTAGGTCTCGCCGTTGCACTCGATAGTGACCGATGTGTCTTGGCGGCTAACCACCCGAGCCGAACCGGTGACCAGCGTGCAATGGTCGTTATTGAGGCGCTGCTTGATACCGGCAACGAGCTTGCGCACGACGATAGTCTTGCGCTTCTGCATGGCCGCAAAATCAAACGCCACGTTCTCAGCCGTCACGCCGTAGCGCTGCGCGTGCGTAGCGTTGTAGTACTGTTTGGCTCCGTAGAGCAACGACTTGGTAGGAATACATCCTACATTGAGGCACGTACCGCCTACTGTGTTTTGCTCGAAGAGCACCACATCTTTGCCGGCCAGAGAGGCCTTCTCCGCAGCAGTATAGCCCGCAGGGCCACCGCCGATGATTGCGAGAAAAAAGTTCATATTTTGTATAGGATTAAGGACTTTTTTTATTTACCATTTGGTCATTTACCATTTACTATTTATTTGGTCATTGGGCGATTTAGTCATTTGCGATTGAGGAGCTTCACTTCCGGTGTGGATTGCAGGACGAGGGAATTGGCGGGGACATCGCGAGTGAGCCATATATTACCTCCCACAACCGTATCGTGACCTATGCGCACACGACCCAGTATAGACGTGTTGGAATAGACCGTCACATGATCTTCGAGAATAGGGTGACGCGGGATATCCAACGGACGACCTTCTGCATCGTACTCGAAATTCTTTGCACCCAACGTAACACCCTGATAAAGAACAACATGGCTACCAACAATAGTCGTCTCACCCACCACAACACCCGTGCCGTGGTCGATACAGAAATACTCGCCTATCTGCGCGGCGGGATGAATATCGATTCCCGTTCGGCTATGCGCCATCTCAGTCAACATACGCGGCAGACGCGGCACACCTAATAAATATAACGCGTGCGCGGAACGATAATGGATCATCACATTAGGCAACGGATAACAAAGAATAACCTCACCCTCGTCATTAACAGCCGGATCGTTGTGCAACACAGCCTCCACATCGGTATGCAACAGACGACTGATCTCAGGCAATTGCGCTATGAACGCCTCAGCCAAGCGGTCTGCACCATCCGTCACCGTGGCCAACTGGCTGCAAAGAATAGCACGAAGCGACTCGACAGGATCGTCCGCCGTAGGATAGTAATCAGGAAAAACAATAGCACGCATGGCGGCCATCATGTGCTTGAGTTGGCGTATGTCGGGAACAACAGGATTTACCATTGGACTATTTACCATTTATTCATTTACCATGTACCATTTAAGGCATTTACCATGTACCATTTTAATTATTGAAGACCGAGAGGTAGCGTTCGCCTGTGTCGGGCAGGAGAACTACTATCGTGCGGCCGGCATAATCGGGCATAGCGGCCAGTTGCGCCGCCGCATGAAAAGCAGCGCCAGACGAGATGCCGACCAGCAGGCCGTATTGTGTCGCCAGTTGTTTGGCCGCAGCCAGCGCGTCTTCGTTAGTGACCGTCTGCACGCGGTCGATATAAGCCGGCTGGTAAGTCTCGGGCACAAAACCTGCGCCTATGCCCTGTATCTTATGCGGTCCGGCTTCGCCACCCGACAACACAGGCGACGAGGCGGGTTCGACAGCTATCACTTCGACAGCCAGGTTCTTCTCTTTGAGTGCACGTCCCACTCCGCTCACCGTTCCGCCCGTACCTACTCCGGCAACGAAAACCTCCACCTGACCATCGGTATCGTCCCATATCTCCTGACCCGTAGTGGCATAGTGGATAGCGGGATTGGCAGGATTGACAAACTGGCCGAGGATGATACTGCCGGGCGTGGCATCGCGCAACTCTTCCGCCTTGGCGATGGCGCCCTTCATGCCTTGCGCACCGGGCGTAAGCACCAGTTCGGCACCGTAAGCAGCCAACAGATTGCGGCGCTCTACCGACATGGAATCGGGCATGGTGAGGACAACACGATAACCCTTGAGACGACCGATCCATGCGAGACCGACGCCCGTGTTACCGCTGGTGGGTTCGATGATCGTACCTCCGGCACGGAGCAAACCACGCTGCTCGGCATCCTCTATCATAGCCAGCGCCGTGCGGTCCTTGATGCTGCCGCCGGGATTGAACCGCTCGAGTTTGAGCAACAGGCGCGCGTCACCCACCGGCACCTGCAGCATAGGCGTGTGACCAACCAAGTCGATTAGGGAATTAACTACCATAGAGACATTTAATTATTTACCATTTGGGCATTTACCATGTACCATTTAAGGCATTTACCATTGGACGATTTACCATTTACCATTTTATTTTATTGTGCGGAGGGCGATACGAACGGCTTCGCCGACCATCTCCGCACACGGACGCTTCTCGTAGTACTCCTGCGTACGTTCTGCGGGTTTGGGGTTGACAGCCTCAGCCGGCAACTCCATACGGGTGGTACCTATTGGCGCCAGGCCTAACAACTCGGCACAGATGAGGCTGCCGTACTTGGCTTTGAACTCGCCCGCCAACTGTTGCACAAGTCGATAGTTAGCCATTTTGCCTTCGCTATCGTGCGGCGTGGCGCTGCCGTTCTTCAGTCCGGCGAGCATGAACATACCGCTGGCGGCGCCGCACACCATGCGCATACGTCCTATACCTCCACCGAAAGACGCGGA
>JAEEHO010000101.1 GCA_016280845.1 Paludibacteraceae bacterium
TGTTCTCGGTCGTATTTGGCGTGAAACGGTTTACCGTCGTTGATATTGTCGAACTGACGCATAGAACGACTCCAAGTATAACCGATCCATCCCGTTACAGGTCCGACTTTTCGCTGCGCCAGGAACTCAACTCCATAACTCCATCCTATACCCAACTCCACTTGTTTCTGCCAATCGGCAGTATAAGTCATGAAGTTGGCACCTTCCTTATACTCCAATATATTCAGACTGCGCTTGTAGTAACTCTCAACGCTCAGTTCCACTTGGCCCAGCACATCGTAACTCAGGCCGGCAGCAACCTGCATAGAGCGCATAGGCGGCACATCTTTAGTAACAGGCACCCACAGATCACTCGGGAAAGAGACCTTGCTATTGCTCAAGAGATGGACATATTGTGACATATACGAATAACTCATCTTGAACGCCACATCGCGGTGCAACAAGAAACGCATACCTATACGTGGTTCGGCAGAAGGATAGACCTTGCCATTGATGCCATAGAGACTGAAACGTGCTCCGTAGTTGAGACGGAACCAAGAGCAGGGAGTCCACATATCTTCAATGAAGATTGCAGCCTCATGACCGTGCAGCACTTCACCGCCCAAAGTTGTATCCATATCGGCAACAGCATTGGATGTGTCGCCTACAGTCAGCAAGTAGTTGCTCTGAACCGACGGACGGAAATGATGGTAGACATATTGAGCACCCGCTATTACTTGGTGGCGCTGGTTAGGCGTATATTCCAACTGAGTGGAAGCGGACACGTCGTTGATCATACTATTGTACCCCATCCTTTGGTCGAAACTGGTATTAACACCATTCTCTTTGCTCTTCATCTCAAGCGACTGCCTCAGACGGCACTGATAACCGCTATAATGAACCTGTGTATTGAGGAATAATTGATGATTTATTCGATGTTGCCAATCGATGATTGCCACCGTATTTCCCCATGTATAACGCATATCGAATTTAAAATTACCTGTTCCATCCTCCTCTTTCTCCTTCAGATTCAAATACTCGACGTCCTGGCCATTGTACACACCGATACTAAGGCGGTCTTTCTCTGAGAAAGTATGACACAACTTAGCGTTGATGTCGTAGAAATAATATCCTGCCCAAACCGGCATATCCTCTCTACCGGTGACCGCAGCAATGAGAGGTGCCGTAAACAGATCGAAATAAGTGCGACGGGCAGATATATTGAAAGTGGTTTTGGCATGTGGCGAATAACCCTGCTTGAGGCTATCCAATTGTGCTTTGGTAAAAATAGGTCCCTCCACATTCAGTTTGGATGCAATCAGGCCAACCGATATGCCACCATGCCAATAACTATTGTTGCCTTCCTTCTGCCGCACATCGATGACCGAACTGAGGCGAGATCCAAAGCGCGCAGGGAAATTGCCTTTGTAGAGCGTCACATTCTTAATAGCATCAGCATTGAAGACCGAGAACATACCCATGGCATGATTGATATTGTACAACGGTGCACCATCCAGAATGATAAGGTTCTCATCGGGTCCACCACCACGCACATAAATGCCTGCGCTACCTTCGCTTCCGCCTTGCACACCAGGCAATAGTTGAATAGCCTTGAGTACATCTACTTCGCCACCGATAGCCGGGATGGCCAATATCTGATTAACCGGCACTTCGATAGCAGACATCTGCACATTCTCCGGTGCCGAAACAGAAGCACGGCCGGTAACCGTCACTTCTTGCAAATGGGTGGTACTTACCAAAGCAAATGGAATGGTCTGCGAAGAATCCGCCGTTTGTACGGCAGCGGGAGCATAGCCGACATACGTTGCCACTAACGCACAAGAGCGATTAGCAGGGAGCGTCAACGTATAGAAGCCGGCCGTATTGGTGACTGTTCCTTGACGGCTGACGGTATCGAAAACAGCGGCGCCTATCAGGCGTTCGCCGGACTCGGCATCAGTCACATAACCGCTGACAGTATATGATGCACGTTGCGCAATGACTATGCTTGCGTATATAACAAGAACTACTATGCTTGCTATCTTTTTCATTTACTTGCTCTCTCTTGTTGATATCCACTGTGCGAGATACTCTTGTTCCGGTTGTCCCGGTGTAGGAATCAGTTCCGCTTTGTCCAACACACCCAAAGCATATAGATCCATAATGGTTGAATACCCCGAACGGGCAATAATATGATTGGCGTGGAGAAGGCATGGTGCCAATTCATCATCAGTGATGTGCGGTACGACCGTGATACTACCACGCTTGATACGTGTATTAGGGAGACCGACATGACCTTGAACGATGAGTACGGACTCGTTTCGGCTGCTATAACGTGCTATCAGTTCTTTCTCCAACAGCGTGCGCTGAGGTTCCAAGCCACTTAGAACGATTACTATATCGTAGATATATGGGACCTCTACATTATGGTATTTCGATGCTTCAAAGCGGCTAATAGGACCAAGGTAGTTGAAAGTTGAAAGTTGAGTATTGAGAGTTATCGGATGGCTCAAGTCGCCTGCCAAACTTCTTTCTTTATCCACAAAATCCGGTACCCACACCATATTATAGTGCGTGTATATGCATGCATGCAGACGCGAGGTAAGCGGTTCAAAGCATTGTAATCTCTCAGGCAAACGAATCAATAGTTGGTGGGTCATATAAACACATTGCGTTTCCTTAGTATACAGCCCGAAGCGGTTGTCGGATACAACACGGTCAAAGGATTCTTCGCGCAGGACGGCACGTAAGAGCAAGTGATCTTTGACCGACCACACAATAAGTCTCGGAATGGCCTTGAGCATAGCCCATATTTGGCTACGTCCGGCGCTGTAGCGCAAACGCAACGGAGCCAAGTAGACATAGCGCAAAGTCGGAAAATGTTTGCGAAGAAGTATCAAGCTATCTCCATCACCAGCCAGAACAACCTCATGCCCCTCGCTCAACCATTGCCGGATGAGCGGAATACAACGGGACGCATGTCCTAATCCCCAGTTAAGCGGTGCGATGAGAATTTTCATGATTTACCATTTGGTCATTTACCATTTTTAGGCAGAAATGATGATGTCGAATCCTTCAGCCAGGAGAGGTGCGGCGATGCGTTCCATTTCTTCGCGAGAGATCTTCTCAAGATGTTCCTCAGGTGTCTTGCGGTCAATGACATAAATCATCAGTTGCTTAGGATGCAATTGACGCACCACGGCATACCATGCCTCCAATTCGGAAGGCGTAGTATTGTCAATTGTAAGTCCGTCATGTTCGCCACGCAAGAAACAAGTCTGAAGAGTGAAATCACCATCAAATTGCGACATCCAGCGAACAACAGTTGCCACATCCAGATTCGGGTTAACAGGCAGATCGATGCGGCGCATCATTTCGTCGGTACCGGCATCGAGTTTGAGAATACGATTATCGCACAGGCGAAGTGCTTCTACGACATCGGCACGACCAAGTTGGGTGGAATTGCTCAGCACGCTCACTTTGGCCTGCGGACAATAGCGATCGCGCAAAGCGCATGTATCGCGAATAATATTCAGGAAATCAGGATGTAAAGTCGGTTCGCCGTTACCGGAAAAGGTAATAGTGGATAATTGATAATTCTTCCGATCTGCTGACGCTGTATGGATAGTTGACAGTTTTTCTTCCAACGCAGCTTTCACTTCTTCGCGAGTCGGAAGAACGGGATGAGAGACAGGTTGATTCCAACCGCACTCACAATAGACGCAGTTGAAAGTACACAGTTTATGCTCCAACGGCATCAGTTCAACTCCAAGGCTGGTACCAAGACGTCGGCTATGGATAGGACCATATACAATTTCTGAGAATAACATTACAACGTTACTATTCTGTTGCCTAATACTTTACATAATTCGCGTTGACGCTCCATGAGCAGAGGTTGGTGTGCCAACAGACTTTTCTGACGTTCCCAATCATCGCTGGCTTGCGCTTCTTTGAGCGCTTGGTTGAGTTGGTTAATCTGCATATTAATGACAGTCAGTTTGATTTCATAGAGCATCTGCGTCACCATTTCTCCCAAACGGCTTTCATCGCTTGTGGTTACTTGACGTTGCACATTCTCGGATATACTCTGGCGTGAATAGATAGTGCTCAGCTGGTACTTATCAGCAATCATGTCAATCGCCATGGCGCTGATATCCGGATCAGGATGAAACTTAAAGAACGATTCTGCCTTGAAGCCTTCTTCCCCGCTATGTTGCTTGAATTCGTCAATAATCTTTTGATAGACGGGCTGCGGTGCCTTGATGTCATCATTCTCAAGCGTATAGATAATTACATCTCCAATGCTGTACACTTCGCCCTCCACATCTATTGGTCGCTCGCCGTAGCGGACAACCAGTTGAATCAAGTTATGATAATTCTGTGCTAATCTATCAGGAAGAACTTGATCCAAGAACTGAATGTCATCTAAAACCGTCTCTTGGCTATTTTCCTCAAGTTCTTCGGATGTAACGATTTCTCCGCGTTGACGTCTTTCTTCCTCCTCCCGACGTTTTTTATCCTCTTCGATTTTTCTTTTGCGCATAGTATCTGCACCTTTAACCAAACTCTCTTCGTTAACGTGCAATTGCATAGCACAACTTCTAATATAATCTCTACGAGTTATAATATCAGGGATAACCGATATTGACGATGCTATTTCATGTACCAACTCTACGCGCTTTTGAGGATCATTACCAGCCTCTTTGCTCAACAAATTCAATTTGAATTGTATGAAGTCGGTTTGATGGTCTTCGATATATTGGATAAAGTAGGCCGCATCGTGAGTCTGTGCGAAGCTATCGGGATCTTCTCCGTCTGGTAGAAGGAGTACTTTGACATTGAATCCTTCTTCGAGGAACATATCTATGCCTCGCAGCGCTGCGTGAATACCTGCGGCATCGCCATCGTAAAGGACGGTGATATTGCTTGTGAAACGTTTAATAAGACGTATCTGCGGCTTGGTCAGCGCAGTACCACCACTCGCTACTACATTGGTAA
>JAEEHO010000102.1 GCA_016280845.1 Paludibacteraceae bacterium
CGTTTGAAGACACAGAAGAGTAAACAACATAACGATGCAGTGATGCATCCCGGAGGCCGAAGCGCAAGCTAAAGCCGGAAGGAGCAGCCCGGGGGGGATGCTCCTTTCTTTTTTTGTGGTGAGTTTTTATTGCTGCCATATACAATACAAGTAACCGAGAAAGAGTGATTTCGAATTGGCGATTGCCAATTGGTGATTGCACATATTTACAAAAATAAGCGTCCGAGAGGACGCTTATTTTGTATATTCGAACTTCAATAGGCAATCACCAATAAGAAAGGGTCATTTTCTGTCTACTCGTTGTAATAGACGCGTTGGACGCGGCGGCTGACAGAAGTCAGGATCTCGTAAGTGATGGTTCCGAGTTTGTCCGCCAATTCGGTCAACGGCAGTTTGTCGCCAAAGATCTCTACGCTATCTCCCGGGCGCGCATCTGTGCCGGTAACATCCACCATCGCCTGGTCCATACATACATTGCCGACCACCGGGCAACGCTGACCGCGCACAAACACTTCGCCGCCATAATTGGAGAAGCGGCGGTCAAATCCGTCGGCGTAACCGATAGGGATAACGGCGATGACACGGTCTTCGTTCAATTTGGTATGACGTCCGTAGCCGATAGTTTCTCCGGCCTTGACAGTCTTGACGGAAAGGATGGTTGTGCGCAGCGTGCATACATTGCGCAACTTGGCGCCCACGAACGATTGGCCGTACAGACCAATGCCGAGTCGGCACATATCGAACTGATAATCAGCGAATCGCTCGATACCGGCAGAGTTACAGATATGCTTAATAATGGCGAATGGCGAATGGTTATCAGTCGAAAGTCCTGCTTTCAGTTCTTCGGCGCAGTCATCGAAATAGCGGATCTGCTGCAGCGTGAAATCGTCAAACTGCGGTTCGTCGCTTCCCGCAAGGTGCGAGAAGACAGAACGCACTTGCACGGCTTTCTGTCCGTTGAGTTTCTCAATCAGCCACGGCATATCCTCCTTGTAAAAACCAAGGCGGTGCATGCCGCTGTCTATCTTGATATGTATCGGGTAATTTTCCAATCCCTTAGCCTCTGCGGCAGCCATAACAGTCTTGAGCGACTGATGGGAATAGACGTTCGGCTCGAGATTATTCTCAAGAATAAGGTCCATAGCCGCCACTTCGGGGTCCATAATGATAATCGGCAATGTTATTCCTGCGCGGCGCAATTCCACTCCTTCGTCGGCAACAGCGACTGCCAGATAATCAACCAATTTACCATTTGACGATTTACCATTTACCATTTGGTCGTTAGCGGATTGGAGGGCTTTGCTCACCTCCACACTGCCTGCGCCGTAAGCAAATGCCTTGACCATACAAGTCAATTTGGTTGTCGGTTTGAGCAGGCTACGGAAATAGCGCACATTGTCCACCAGGGCAGACAGATTGACCTCCAAGACCGTTTCGTGCGTCTGGTGGAGGATTCGTTCGGTTATCACCTCTTCGTTATATCCGAGCGCGCGCATAACTGCCGCACACGTGCGCACGTTTTGGTGCGTCGGGTCTTCGATGACTTGCTCCGAATGAACAAACAGTTTCATCTTCTCTGCGCGTTTCTGCTCCAACGAATCGAAGTTCTCGTCATGCTCATGACCGATATATGTAATTACGCCGATAGTCGGACGAATGATTCGTTCCAAGCGCTCCATCTCTCCGGGTTGGGAAATGCCGGCTTCGAAGATAGCGATGGCAGGTTTATTCTGCTGATTGTCTGCGCAGTTGTTCAATTGCCAAACGCTAAGCGGCACACCTATTTGCGAGTTGTAGGATTTAGGCGAACGGATGACGTGGTAATCGTCCTTGAGCAATTGGTATAGCCACTCTTTGACAACCGTTTTGCCGTTAGAGCCGGTTATGCCGATGACTGTTCCTTTGAATTGCGAACGCACGTAGGCAGCCAGGTCTTGCAGCGCGGCAAGTACATCGTGGACAACGATGAAGACTGCGTCATCGTGGTCTATGATCCACTGGCTGTTGGCCGTCAACCACTGACCGTCGGTCAGCACAAAAGCACGCACTCCGCGGGCATACAACTCGGGAATATACTTTGCGCCATCGTTCTTGTTTGTCAGTAGGGCGAAGAAGAGCACTTCGTCCATTCGTCCGTTGGTCCATTCGCCCTTCACCGTCAGTTCGCGGCTATCGGTCAGAAGGCGCTGAATGTCTTGTTGTTGGCTTACCGATCCTATCAGATGAATCGGCTTAATAGAATCGATTATATCAGATAATAACATAGTTTGAACCTTGTCTTTAACCTTTGCGGCTGCAAAGGTACTGCTTTTTTGCGATATACGCAAACATATAATGAATAATTAATAATGAATAATGAATATTTCGTTAGGCGGCAAAAAAGGCGACGAAAAGTATATATACTGCGTATATATAGGTTACGGGGCACAGGTTACGGGTTACGGAGGGCTGATCATATGGTGATCCTATGGTGATCCTATGGTGATCCTATGGTAAGAGTCCAACAAGGTACCGATAACCGCTCGAAGACAGTAAGGCAATGACTGCACAAAAGCCTGACGGCTGCGTGACCGCAAGGGTCGCGCCATTCTATGTTCGTGCTGAATCCTCGCTGTGGGAACAGCTCGGGCACTTCACTCGGAGTGCCATCCGAGGCACTCCTTCACATATGGTGATCCTATGGTAAGAGTCGCTTGAGAGTCGCTGAAAGATCGCACTTTCGAGCGAACGACAATCCTTTGCACAAAAATAACCGCTTGGGCAAGCATGTGCGGCTCCGTTGGGCGCCTATTGATATAGCATGAGTTCTATATCTCACAAAAAAGTCATTCAAAACTTGCGTATATGCAATTTTTGTAGTACCTTTGCAGCCGATTTTACAAACACTCTTTTTACAATTATGAAAAAATTAATGAGTATCGCCCTTATGGCGTTAATGGTGTTGCCGGTTATGGCCGGTAAGACACCGAAGCAATGGGATTTTCAGTTGAACGATGAAGGTGAATGCGTAGTGGAGAAGACATTCAGCACTTCCAAAGACGCAGCAACCGCAATCAAAGCAGTCAAAGCTGTTGTTAACAAACAGACCTTTGAAAACCGCAACACTATCAGTCAAACGGCCGAAAGTATCACTTACTCTATCAAGAAGAATACCAAGACCCGCTACAATCCATTCGCAGGTAATTTCAACGAGGCTATGGCATTCCAGATGGAAGTTACATATGCCGATGGCAAAATCGTTCTGAAACTCAGCGATTTTACCCTCGAGAACAAATACGAAGGCTACGGCAAGAAAGTAGAGAATGACACTTTCTCCGGCAAGATCAGCGAATACAACGATGCAGCCGAGCGTGCAGCCTCAGCCAAGGGCAAAGCAAAGAAAGACGCAGAAGAAGTTATGGAGAATGTCAACGATTCTTTCAATATGTGCCAAGAGGAGTTGAACAAGTTCTTCGTTGCTATCCAGAAAGCATTGTAATATAAACATTTGGCAAACAAGAATATGGCATGTGCGCAAGCATGTGCCATTTTTTTGTGCGCCGCAAAATAAAGGCGAAAGAGGAAAGAAAAGGGCACAAAAAAGTGACATGCTCGCCTCACATGTCACTAAGCTAAAGTTTCGACCCCCTCTCCCGAGGAGGTTGGCGGGGTATTTTGGTAATTAACGCACTACAATTGCCCTCTGGCAACGTAGGTTTTTCTATTGCGGAAAAGAAGAAGGTATTAAGGTATTAGTCTAAGGTTAATCTAATGGCAATAGAATTTTTACGCCGCGAAAGTATTAAAAAAAAATAATTTACGCAATAGTTCGAAACAGTTATTGACTTATAGTTGAGAAAAAACGGGTGTTTTTTACGAATTGTCAATTTAGAGCACAGAAGAGGTATACAAATTTTTGTAGTAATTCGGCACGCCCCTTTGGTGCCCCTTCCGTCTAAGGTTTCCCCGTTTGGCGGGGACACCGTCACCCTCCGAAGGAACGTTCTTAGCCACAAGGGCACGATTGTTTCGCATTACTCTCGGTCAGCTTGGTCTTCCCGACCGCTTTCCCTTTTCGAAGCCAAAAGTCAATTGGCTTCTCCATGTGCGAACGCCAAGACTTTGCGCAAAAATAACCGCTTATGCGAGCATAGACTATTATTTTTTGCGCAAAGTCTTGTACATTCCAAAAATTTGTAGTACCTTTGCACCCGATTTCAAAAAGGATTTTGAACCGAGGATGGATTTGACTGCTTGCAACCTCGTTAAAATAATGCTAAAACTTGTGCCGCAAGACAAAACAGTCACTTGTGGCTTTTTTTATTTGCAACCAGACAGTATGAATTATTTATTTACATCCGAATCGGTATCTGAGGGTCATCCGGACAAAGTGAGTGACCAGATATCCGATGCCATCTTGGACAACATGTTAGCACAAGACCCGCACGCTCACGTAGCCTGCGAGACCTTGTGTACTACCGGACAGGTAGTGATAGCCGGCGAGGTGACCTGCAACGGCTGGGTGGATATACAGCGTATCGCACGCAAGACCATCGCAGAAATAGGTTACACCAAAGCCGAATACAAATTTGAGGCAGAGAGTTGCGGCATCCTGACCGCTCTGCACGCGCAGTCGCAAGACATCAATATGGGTGTGAGCCGCGCCACCGAAGATGAACAAGGCGCAGGCGACCAAGGAATGATGTTCGGTTACGCCACCGACGAGACCGACAACTACATGCCGCTGACGCTTGATCTGGCGCACACGCTCGTTTACACGCTGGCGCGTATCCGCAAGGAAGGCAAGCAGATGCTGTATCTGCGCCCGGACAGCAAATCGCAAGTGACCATCGAATACGATGCGCAGAATCGTCCCGTTCGTATCGACACCATCGTGCTGAGTACGCAACACGACGAATATGTACAAAGTGACAAAGGACAATGTACGAATGTGACACCGGAACTGATCAAGAAGGATGTGATCGACATCCTGCTACCGCGTGTGGCTACGCGCGATTCGCGTTACGGCCATCTGCTCCATGCATTCCTGGAGGACAAGAATGCCAAACTGCTGGTTAACCCGACGGGCAATTTCGTTATCGGCGGTCCTCACGGCGATACGGGTCTGACGGGTCGTAAGATCATCGTGGACACGTACGGCGGTCGCGGCGCACACGGCGGCGGTGCCTTCTCGGGCAAAGATCCGTCAAAGGTGGACCGTTCGGCAGCATATGCCGCACGCTGGATTGCCAAGCATCTGGTAGCCGCAGGCGTGGCGCACGAGGCGCTGGTGCAAGTCAGTTACGCTATCGGTGTGGCTGAACCCGTTTCGCTCTATGTCAACACCAACGGCACCGCGCAGATCAATATGAGCGATGCAGAGATTGCCGCCAAGGTCAGCGAGCTGTTCGACCTGCGTCCGGCAGCTATCATCCGCGACCTCAAACTGACGCAGCCGATGTACGAAGAGACAGCCAAATACGGTCATGTAGGTCGTACGAATGAGGTGGTTACCAAGACCTTCATCGACTCGGAAGGCAACGAATATACCCGCGAGGTGGAACTGTTCACCTGGGAGAAACTGGATCGTCTGGACAAAGTTAAAAAAGCGTTCGGGATTTGATATTGGATATTGGAGATTGGAAATTTGAGATTGAAGAATTATGAAAAAGGAAACTAAACAATCGATTATGGTGGCAGTTATAGTGCTGCTAGCCGTTGCAATCGACCAGGTCATCAAGTTGTCCATCGCTTCGCACTACCAGTTGGGCGAGAGCCGAGAGGTGTTCTCGTGGTTCTGGTTGTGCTATGTAGAGAACAACGGCATGGCTTTCGGCATCGAGTGGTTCAGCAAGTTGGCGCTGACGCTCTTCCGTCTGCTGGCTGTCGGCGCGCTGGGCTGGTACGCACATGTGTTGATTAACAAGTACCACGCACGCACGGGCTACATTGCCACCATCGCATTCATCATCGCCGGCGCACTGGGCAATATAGTGGATTGCGTAGCTTACGGCAAGTTATTCCAAGGCCGCGACTGGTTCTACGGCCGCGTGGTAGATATGTTCTACTTCCCGCTGATTCACAATCAGGCAGGCGAAGTGATCTTCTTCCGCCCGGTATTCAACTTCGCCGACTCGTGCATTACTTGCGCCGTAGCCGTTATCTTCTTGTTCTACCTCAAAGATTTGAACAAGACAATGGAGGATAAAACTGAAAAGTGATAGCTGGATGCCCCAAATGAATCGAAACATATTGTTCTTTTGTATACTGGCCGTTGCGATCGGTCTGTTTGCCGGTTGTCGTCCGCGCGGAGTAATCAGTTCGCGCCAGATGCGCCGTGTGCTGGTGGACCTGCACAAGACAGACGCTTTGATGCAAATATACGGCTACAAATATGGTCACGATTCCATAGAAGATGCCTATTATGCCATAGTGCTGCAAAAGCACGGAATAACGCAAGCGCAGTTCGATTCATCGCTCGTGTGGTACACCAACAATCCCCAGATCTTCGACAAAATCTATCCGAAGGTACTGGCTGATCTGGCGGCAGAGAAAGCAGCTTTTGAGGCCGAGCACGCAGATGTATTAAAGCCGTCTTTGGATGA
>JAEEHO010000103.1 GCA_016280845.1 Paludibacteraceae bacterium
GCTCATGCACCTCGTAGTTGCCCGTCAGACCGGAGATGGTGAGTGTATCGAGCAGATAATTGTTGTTAGCCACATCGCCGTTGTTGATAACTGCGCGTACCTCATCTACCGAAGCCACTTCGTCCTTGTCGCCATCGAGCAGACAAAGGCCCTTCATAGCCAGATTGCCCTTGATAACAATATTCTGCACATTCTCCAGACTGCCGTCTATATGCAGCGTGCCGTTCAGTATGGCGCCCAGACCGCTCAAGTCCAAATAATCCTGCACCAACGGAAGTGCCACATCGGCATGTACGTCGTGCAAATCGACTTTGACGGCATAGCGGTTGGCCTGCATCTTCATTCCGGCGATGATACCTACTCTACCGCCGGTAGGCAAGCCGAATTCGAGGCCTGCATTAGTCTGCGTATTATCGAAATAGAGACCGGGGATGCGCAGACTGATATCCTCCAGTTTCCATTGTTTGTCGCTTATTACGTCGCGATAACGAATCGTACTTTGGTTGATACGGATATCCTTGAGCGTAACGGTCCAACCGCTGGGAGTGGTGTCTTGCTCAGTCGTATCTTTGATAGCAAAGCGCTCAAGGATGTCGGAGAAATTGACACGGTCATTGTTCTTGAGCACCTGACCGTGGAATCCGTCCAAATGGATATGACGCAAGGTAACATCTTTGGCCAACAGTCTGGGCCAAGCCATTTGCACATAGAGTCGGTCGAAAGTGACGAAATAGGTCTCGTCATTCGGTTCCTTGCAACGGAAATCACGTATAGTCACTCCGCCCCAATAGGGATTGATCACTATGCTCTCTACGTGCATCTCGCGGCCAATCAGTTGTTTGCCGTAGTTGTTGACTACATATTTAACTGCGGGCGAGAGCGCCATGATCAGGCCGAGCAACAGCACAATACTCAGCATAATCCATATACAGGTTTTGGTTACCTTGTTCATTGTTTTTGGGTTGTTATACAGGTCGCGTCAAGCGCCCTTAGAAAAAAAAAGCAAAGGGAACCCGTAGCGGATTCCCTCTGCGTCAGATTATCTATCGGTATAGAGATTACTCTGCAGAAAGGGTCACGCGACGGAAGTCGGTGATTTGTACGCCTTTAGCTTTGAGTACGTCCTTAACGAGTTCTTTGTTCTCGCTCATAACGTAAACCTGCTCCATGAGGGTATTCTCCTTGAGGAACTTACCGAGACGTCCTTGAGCAATCATCTCGATCTTCTTAGCCTGGTTAGCGAGGTTAGCCTCTGCCTCAGCAGCAGCGCTGACCTTGATCTCGCGAGCCTGCTGAGCCTGCTCTGCGGTGATCCAACCCTTAGCTTGGTTAGACTCGATATGATCATCGCTATCTACGTGAGCCGGGTTGATACCAGCCTTACGGAGTGCGTTCTCGATAGCCTTGTTGATCTCGTCCTGCTTGGTCTTGTCGATAGCCACCTCGAGCTCTTTCTGCTTAACCTCGTCAGCAACGTGGTCTGCGTCGAGAGCGATAGGCGACATAGCGGCAACCTGCATCGATACACCGTGTACGGTCTCAGCGTCAGCGCCTGCAGCAGCAGCTACGAGCGAGCTGAGTTTGTTACCGAGGTGGTTGTAAGCGTCAACTACCGGAGCCTCGAGGCAAGCGTAGTCAGCCAACTCCATCTTCTCGCCGGTGACACCCGAACGCTCGGTGATGATCTCCTGAACGGTGAAGTTACCGATCTTGAGGCTCTTGAGTTCGTCGAACGATTTAACTTTGTTCTCGAGCGCAGCGTCGAGGATGTTCTTAACCATGCTTACGAAGTCAGCGTTCTTAGCAACGAAGTCGGTCTCGCACTTAACGCCAACGATAGCACCGAAGTTTCCTTGTACTTTAGCGAGAACGCAGCCCTCAGATGCCTCACGGTCGCTACGCTTGGCAGCGATAGCCTGACCGCGCTTGCGGAGCAGGTCCTTAGCTACCTCGAAGTCGCCATTAGCCTCTTCCAGAGCCTTCTTAACGTCCATCATACCTGCGCCGGTGATATCGCGCAGTTTCTTAATATCTGCAAGTGTTACAGCCATAATTACATTTACGATTTAACGATTTACGATTTAACGATTACTCGGCTGCCTCTTCTTTTGCCTCTGCTACTTTCTCTGCCTTCTTGTTGTCAGCATTAGCAGCTTTGCGGATACGCTGGCGGCGCTCCTTAGGTGCCGGAGCCTCGTCGTTAGCCTGTGCCTCAGCAGCGTTCTCGTCAGCCTTCTCTACTTTACGCTCCTCGAGACCTTCCTTGATAGCCTCGCAAACGGCAGCAAGGATAGTATCGATAGACTTGGTAGCGTCATCGTTAGCCGGGATAACGAAATCGATGTTGTTAGGATTGCTGTTGGTATCAACGATACCGAATACAGGAATACCCAGACGGTTAGCCTCTGCAACGGCGATCTTCTCTTTGAGTACGTCAACAACGAAGATTGCGCTCGGGAGACGGGTCATATCAGCGATAGAACCGAGGTTCTTCTCGAGTTTCTCACGCTGACGGCTGATCTGCAGCTTCTCACGCTTAGAAACGTTATCCAGTGTACCATCGGTAGTCATCTTGTCGATCTGGCTCATCTTCTTAACAGCCTTGCGGATAGTAGGGAAGTTGGTGAGCATACCACCTGCCCAACGCTCGGTGATGTACGGCATGCTAACCTCTTGTGCATGGGCAGCAATCACTTCCTGTGCCTGCTTTTTGGTACCAACGAAGAGGATCTTGCGGCCGCTACGAGCCAGGTTCTTCAGAGCCTCAGCAGCCTCGTCGATTTTAACGGCAGTCTTGTTGAGGTCAAAGATGTGAATACCATTGCGCTCCATGTAGATGTACGGAGCCATAGCCGGATTCCATTTGCGTTTGAGGTGGCCAAAGTGGCAGCCAGCCTCGAGAAGTTGATCAAAATTTGTTCTCATTTTGTTTTGTAATGTTAAATTGTTTAATTATAAAAAAAATCCGTTGATTTTGGTAGGCGTTTCATGCGCATAGTACATTATAATTATACGCACAGCGCGTACGTGCGCGCTTAGGCCACCAAAACAACCGTGTGGTAGTCCCGAAGGAATCCACACGGTTTGGATGGTTGTATACGTGATTAACGCTTGCTGAACTGGAAGTGCTTGCGAGCTTTTGGCTGACCCGGTTTCTTACGCTCAACCTCACGAGCGTCACGAGTCAAGAAGCTTTCAGCCTTGAGAGCAGTTTTATCCTCAGCGTTGATCTTAACGAGTGCGCGAGCGATAGCGAGACGGAGTGCCTCAGCCTGGCCCTTGAATCCGCCACCGTCAAGATTAGCCTTGATATCATATTTCTCTGCAACGCTGAGTTTGTTCAGCGGCTGGAGAACGATGTAACGAAGAATAGAAGATGGGAAGTAGCTCTCGATGTCACGACCGTTGATCGTAATCTTACCTGCACCTTCACTAACGTAAACGCGGGCAACTGCCTCTTTACGACGACCTAATGCATTAACTGTTTCCATTTGCTTCTATTTTATTTGAGGGTGTTGATATCAATTTGTTTAGGTTGCTGAGCCTGCATATTGTGCTCAGCGCCAGCGAAGATGTAGAGGTTAGTGATCTGCTTAGCACCGAGGCGGTTCTTAGGCAGCATACCTTTAACTACGCGGCGAACGAGTTTGTCCGCACCCTTCTTCATCAGGTCAGCAGGAGTAAACTCGCGTTGGCCACCCGGGAAACCGGTGTAGCGAACATAAACGCGGTCATTCCATTTGTTGCCGGTCAATTGTACTTTGTCAGCGTTGATGATGATCACGTTGTCACCACAATCAACGTTAGGAGTGTACGACGGTTTGTACTTGCCGCGGAGCAGCTTAGCTACCTTCGAACACATGCGACCAAGGATTTGGTCCTGAGCGTCAACAACAACCCACTCTTTCTGAGCAGTAGCCTTGTTGGCTGACACTGTCTTGTAACTGTTAAATTCCATTTGTTTTGTTAGTTTTGGCCGAACCGACAGACATCTTTACGGTTGCTTCCAACTCACTGCCCAATTCGACGATTAAACAATACTTTAAATAATCAGAAGGTATTATACGCGTCCTATAACGCGCAAAACGGGTGCAAAGGTACTGCTTTTTTTTGACATGACCAAATTTTTGTGCATTTTTTTGCAAGAAAACATCATTTTACCATAGATAGCAGGTGTAGAATTCGAATTGTTCACAATTTTTTCCAAAAGAAGTCTAATAACTGTTACTGCATTCCTCCTTTGTTACCACATACCACGCTATTTGCGGACTAAGTGCAAAGGTCTTAGGATCTTCTGCCATTCCTACCAGTCCTGCACTCAACTGCAAATCCAATGAAACTTTCAAGAGTGTATCTTTATACTCTCTGTATTCTAACGGTACAGTCGCGCACTCAATCGGCAAGTGACTAACAGCACCGTCATCTATCTTAACAAACGAATTTCTATTACCATCCCTATCGTACGGGTAAAACTTGATCACCCATCCAGATATTTCATCTACTCGGTAAGGTCCTTCTCCGCAAGACAACGGGTCATCGTTTACAATAACTTCTCTCTTTTTGCATATAGACTGCCAGAACAGCGTATCCACTTCGCCACCGGCCGCGTCAGCAATCTTCTGAAGCACCGGTTCCAGTTCATCCATCCACCAATCGAGGTCATACTGACGGAGACTATGGGCTTTTTGCACTACCTTTTGCCAGTCTTCCTCTGTTCCCTCCAAATAGATAGTCGGAATACCGCATCCCTCATCCATGAGATATTCAAAGTAATTCTGCATGGTGGACATGATGGATATCTGGGACGCAACATACGAAGCCGGAGTGGTAGTTGAGAAATTGTTGGTGAGTTGCTCAATCAGACTACTATCCGCCCATTGAGCTATTTGGTCTGTAAACTTAGAAAAGTACGGTTCCCATTTCTCTGCCGGCATTTCAATCAGTCCTTGCTCACAAGTAACCTCAAGTTTCTTTTTGCCCTCATGATGCACTAACTGATGACGCAATTTTTCTGAGTTCTTCAGCACATGCATATTAAATCCGCGCGCTATAACGAGCCATACTGCATCGGGCGAAAGAATCAACGGGCGATGGCTGGCATAAGCCGTTCTGACACTATTGATAAAGGGATGACCATCTTCGAAATAGAGACTATCCGGTAATGCCGAATGGACAATCATTTCACCACCAGACAACAGAAAATAATTCTCATTGGAGGCATGTTTATGATGTTCTATCGGCAATACGGACAGATTGTTCAGATGGATAGCAAGTGCATTTATATCCGATTCAGGTGAAGGCAATGGGTCTTGTTTTTGTTGCACAGCATGTACCTTTCGCGTTTTTTGCTGCTTGGGTTGCTTATGACAAGACACTAACGACAATGCCATCAGAAGCACCATAGATATAACGATTGATTTTTTCATTTGCTTCTATCTATCGGCTATTTTTTTCAGATTGAATAGTGACCGGCTTGCGGGGTTGATTATTGCAATTGGGTGCCTTGAGCGGTGAAGGTTTGGCCGTTGCGGAGGATAACGAGGCGGCCGTCCTTGATATACTTGGTAGCGGACGACTGCGGTTCTGCGGTCTGCTCCATAGCCGTTGTGGCTGCACACTCAGGGCAATAAACCAGACGGACAGCGAAGCCGTTTTCTTTCGCGTTGCTCGACACAGGCCATACTTCTGCCGGAGAGAATACAAAATTGTCGGCGACTCCGTATATATGATGTAGTTTGCCATCTATGCCGGTCCAATAATAGCCGGTAGACTCATAATCATCGTAAGAGCCGGCATCGGTACCATCTTCTATACGGAACGGGTTGACAGGAAAGAATACTGCTCCAGCTGCTTCTACAGCATCCCATTCTGTGGCGGTAAAGATATTGTCATCAAAATGATTGTTATCTTTATCCATATCTGTGTAAGTACCGTAATTAGGGACATAAACCAATCCTTCGGCACTACTGATTGTAAGATCAACTCCGTCCGGTTCCTCCCAATTATCGGGCAACAGAATCATACCGAGAACATTATTTACGGTTGCCAGCGTAAAGAGAGTAGCAGCATTTGTTCGCTCGACCAACAGATATTTCCATTCGTCCGAGGTCAGAGTGCGCCATGTGTTTGGCTTGTCGCCACCGTTGCTGATGGCATTGACACCCCAGTCGACAAATGACTGTCTACGCTGTTTGGAAGTAGGATCGCCGCCGGTGCCCCAACCGAAAAGATCGACCCAACCGTTGTATTCATCGGATATGAACGAATTGGAAACGCTGTCGATGACATCGTACTGGTGTGCGGCAAACTGCCATACATGACTGGTGCAGTGGTATTGCAGATTGCCCTGAGAGAACTGAATCTGCTTGCCTTGATCGTTGACGGAGAACAATCCGCTGAGCGCACCCTCGGTGGCATTGGCGGTAAGGACAGTAGCGCAGAGAGCGCAGAGGAAGTAGAATTTTTTCATAATGAATTTAGTATTTACGGATTTACTATTTAGTTTAATACTACGGCGGTGCCGGAGATGGAAACCATGATCATGCTGTTGGCCTGCCCCATCGTTTCGTAGCCGAAGCTAACGCCCACAACGGCATTGGCGCCCATGGCTTGCGCACGCTCTATCATCTCGCGCTGCGCTGTCTCGCGTCCCTCGAGCATGGCCTGTTCATAACTATTGGTGCGTCCGCCAAAGAAATCGCGCAGCGAGGCGCCTATGTCCTTCAGAAAATTCATACCGAAGATAACTTCTCCGGAAACAAGACCTTTGTACTCC
>JAEEHO010000104.1 GCA_016280845.1 Paludibacteraceae bacterium
ATCGTTGTATAGCTCTGGTCTGTTCTGTGTGGCTGCAAACTGCAAATAAACGCGACCAAGTAGAGCGCAAGCCGCTGTGCGTGATGCATGACCGAATTGCTCACCTCTACAGGTAGCCGGCAGCATTTCGCTGTCTGCAATAGTCTTGAGATCCTCGATGATGAAATTATATACATCTATCACCGGGTCACGGTGCAGTTCCTTGACAGCATTACTTCCGCTAACGGTATGACGCATGATAGTCACCGGTCCCCAGAGACGAACCAGATAGAAGTGGCTTAATGCACGCATGTACATGGCTTCGCCGCGAAGACGTTGTCTCTCAGTGTCCGACATCTTGACTGTATCAATATGCTCCAAGAGAACATTGCTGCGATGGATGCAGAAGTAGCAGGCATTGTAAATCTCGGCTACAATGGTGTTTGTACTGCTAACCGTGTGACCGACGAAGGTGTAGTACAAACCGCCGGAAGTACCCATATCGGTTGTAGTAGCATTGTCGGACTTCATCTCTGTCACAAAAAACAACTTGTCGTAGGCGGGGCGCAGGGCTTCGTACGAGGATGCCAATAAGGCTTCCATATCAGCAGAGTCGCGATAGAACTTGCTCTCGTCAAATGAATCCGGATCCGTCAAGTTCAAGAAGTTGCAACTTGGCAGAGCCAGTATGCTAAGAACAATAACTAATATGCTTGATAACTTTTTCATAACTCTTAATACTTTCAATTATCAATTAGAATGTCAGTTTAACACCACCACTGAACGAACGAGCCAGTGGGTAAGTACCGAAGTCCAGACCTGGAGCTGTGTTCGAAGCGTTGTAGTCCACATCTGGGTTGTAGCCTGTATATTTTGTGGCAGTGAAAACATTGTCCACAGAGAAATAGATGTAGAACTTACTCAGACTCATTGCCTTAAATGCCTTGTTGTCCGGGATGGTGTAGCCTAACGTTATGTTGGTCATACGTAGGAAGGAAGCGTCTTCCACATAGTAAGTGGAGAACTTGGTATTCAGGTTCTTCGGACTGCGGTTGGCGCGGAACATCATATCCGGGTTGGTTTCGTATGGCTGAGTATATTCGCCTCGATAACGATTCAAACCTATGACCATAGTATTGCAACCACCCTCGTTATTAGCGATATAGTAACGCGAGAAGTTGATAACCTTGTTGCCATACTGACCATCGAATGCTGCCGACAGACTCAGACCCTTCCATGAAAGACTAGTGTTGAATCCGTATGAGAACTTAGGGTAGTTGTCACCGATGATGTCGCGGTCCTTTGTCTCGTCTATTTCTCCGTCACCATCAATATCGCGCCACTTGACATCGCCTATATATACATCGGAGTAGTTCTGCACAGCCGGTCCTTTATTGACGTAGCCCGCCTCGCCTCTATGCTTGGCATCCTCTTGGATTAAAGCATAATCGTCAGGTGTAATCAAACCATCGCTAACCAAACCATAGAAAGATCCGATTGGGTAACCATTTTTGGTAATGTGGGTCAATTGTGAACGCTGACCATAGATGAGAATTGGGTTGTCCAAACCGTAAACTACATTGCGGTTGAGCGATACGTTGAAACCGACATTCCACTTTACACCTGCTGTGTTCAGTACATTGGCATCCACCTGAATATCACCACCTTGGTTGATAACGTGACCGTCTTTGCGGTTGGTCCACATTGTCACATCTCCGGTGATAGCTGGTCTGGTGTCAAGATAGAGTAGGTCAGTAGTGTTACTATAGTAGTAGTTCAATACCAAACTCAAACGGCCCGACCAGAAGGTCATATCCGTTCCAACATTGGCCTGTGATGTTTTCTCCCATCCAAGGTCGGTGTCTACCGATGTCGGACAGTAAGTAACGACAGTTTTTGGATTTTTGCCGAATACATATTCATCTGTTTTGATAACAGCTATATGACGGTAATTGCTGATGTTGTTGTTACCCGAAATACCCCAGCTGGCGCGCAACTTAGCGGTGAACTTATCCTGAATATCCTCAGCAAAATGCTCGTTGGTGATGTTCCATCCCGCGCTGACCGAAGGGAAGAAACCCCAGCGGTTGGTCGGACCGAAGCGTGAGCAACCATCACCACGCAACGTAACAGACAAAGTATATCTGTGATCGTAGTTGTACATTGCGCGGCCAAAGAAAGACATCAGCGACCAAGCTATCAGGTCAGTCTTGGCTGCCGTGCCGTTTTCATCGGTCTCTGTAGCTTGTGCTGTGGCCATTGTATGGACAGGAGTTCCTGCTGGCACAGCGCCTGTGACTGTGGCAGCATCAATGTTGTTGTAGTTCTTTTTCTGCATCGAATAACCGAGCACTGCGCTGACGGTATGTTTCTTGGCAAAAGTCTTGTCGTAAGACAATGTGGCCTCTAAGAGCCAATCGGTATTGAAGTCGCGATCATTACGAATCTTTACCAAGTCATTGTTGATATCGCCTGGCGCAAAATTGCTTTGACCGAGCCATGCAGGGCGGTAGTAGTCACGAATCTGGTCGGCAATCTGCAAACCGGCATTAACCTTTGCGTAGAGACCATCGCAGAACTTATAGCGCATGTTGGCGTTGATGGTAGTTCGCATCTTGGTGTAGAAATCTTCCACTCCGTTAGCCAATGCCACCGGGTTTTCACCGCCGAAGCACATGTAGGAAATGGCACCGTTGTTATAACTCCATCCAACGGCGTATGTGCTATCTTCGTTGTAAACCGGGTACGTAGGAGGCATACCCAATGCGTTCAGGGCTATTCCGTCGTTGAAAGCCAAACCATCTGTGCGCACTACGCGTTCGCGGATGTAGTACATATTGCTATTAAC
>JAEEHO010000105.1 GCA_016280845.1 Paludibacteraceae bacterium
CACCATTAGCAGATCGTTAGTAGGGCATTGGTACTACAATTACGTTTCCACGTTTACTTTTTAGGGTTATGAACGCGGTTTGCACAATGTGCCGAAACGAAACCCCTTATATTAACGAGTGGGTTAATTGGCACTTGTCGATAGGCTTTGACAAGATCTTCATATACAACGACGACGTTGTTGATCCAACTACGGTGATCAGCAAGAGCTGTCTAAGCCGCGTGGAAATAATACAGGTTGAGGACGGTGACAGCGGTTCTGAGCTACGCAGACGCGCGAGGACAATAAACGACTTTATTCAAAAACACTGCACCGACGTAGAGTGGTGCGCTTTTACTGACGTAGACGAGTTTATACACACAGACAAACCTGTAAGGGAGTGGCTTGCCGCAGCGCCCGCCGACGTTGAGTGCGTAGCTTTAAAGTGGCACTTATACGGTGACGACGGTGTTATAGACGGCGACGAGTCAAAGCCCGTGCAGTCGCGGTTTGTCAAGTGCATAGACGACAAGTTTGAAAAAAAACGGCTTGTACCTAAACCACATGTGCAAAAAACTAATTAAACTTAAGGCGGATATAACCGCTGACGACATGTTTATCTTTCGCAGAAACGGCGAGCCTATAAGCATGTACGATTCGGATTATGTCACAAAGTGGGGCTGCGCGGTGATATTGCCAACCAACGTGGAGCATTGCTGCTATATTAACCACTACGTAACAAAATCTCTGAAGGAGTGCCTAAAGTATAAGTGCGGTGACTTGTGGGGGATGCGCTTGAAGGACTACTACTTTATGTTCAACGAGAGAACGGCAGAAAAGGAAGAGTATTTTAAATAATAATAAATATGGAAAACAACAACGACAACAAACAAAGGGTGGTTACGCGGATTATTACCGCTGTGATCCCCGCTTACAGCGACGTAAGCGTTGTAAAAAACTCGGTTATATCACTTGCAACGCAGTGGATACCCGTCAACTCGTTTTTTTTGGAGATCATAATTGTTGACGACAATCCCGAGATGGACTACTCGTTTTTTGTAAGCGACGCATTCAAGCAGATAATGAACGAGCGCGTCGGTATAACAATCATAAAAAACGCGGAGAACTACGGACAGGGGGTGTCGCGGCAAATTGGAATCGACAACGCGTCTTCAAACTGGGTTGTGTTGTGCGACGAGGACGATATGTACGCCACAAACGCGATCTACAGATTTTGGGAAATTCTGAATGAGCAATACTGTGGTGGTGACGACGGTTTGCCTGTTGCGCTTATTGCCGCGCCCGTTTACTGCTTTGACGTAAACAAGGAGCGGGACGTTATTAGGGCGCAGTCGATTTGGGTTAACGGAAAGCTTTACAACCGTCAGTTTTTGCGCGACAACGACATTCGGTTTCCAAGCGGAGACAACTCTCGGCACGCGGAGGATTTTCCGTTTATTGAGATGCTTAACTACGCCATTGAAAATAATCACAACTTTAAGCGAGTCGACTTTGACGAAACGGCGGACGTTTTTTACTATTGGATGCCAAACCCGCAGTCGCAGTCGCGGCGTGAGCGTTTTTACACGGCAATGCTCACCCCGTTAACCATGAACGCGTCTTTGATGATATACGACTATATGCAGCACTACAACTTGCTACACAATATTGAGCGGGATCAGGACGAGTTTATGAAGTACAAAATCGCGTCAATCTCCGTGTACGCTTACTACGCGTACGTACGGTGGTTGTACGACATGGCGTGCGGATGGAGGGACGACGATAGGTTTACGGAGGAGGTGTGGGAGTACTACAAGGATGTCATGGCAAGGTTTAAGTCCGAGCTGTCGTGCTACTGGGGAGAGTACTGCCCGTCCAATATACACGAGCTGCACACGCAGGTAAAGAACTCGTCGGACATACGCTATATAGAAAGTTGGATAGAGCCGTTTGAGGAGTGGATTAACAGCGGGCTAAAAACGCTTGAGATGTCCTACGGGGAGATCAAGGAGTACTGCGGACAGCTGCAGTTTGACGCGGCTGACCACGAAATCCACTCATCTTACGTACAGTCGTGGTGCGCGAGAAACAATAAGCCTTGCAGCTAAGTATATATTAGAATAGCAATTTATTAAATTTTACAAAGATGAAGGTTTTAAGCGGGTTAGATCTAAGCAACAATAGCATTCGCAACGCAAACATTGATAACGTTAAGATTGACGGCGAGTCCGACAACCTGATCAAGATAGGCGAGCACGGCGAGTTGGTTGATAGCGGCGTTAGCGCGGACAGCATTGATATGTCAAGCTACTACACCAAGACGGAGGTTGACTCGGCGCTTGGTGACAAGCAGGACGTAATTGATGATTTGACTGAGATACGGAGCGGTGCGGCTTTGGGAGCTACGGCGCTGCAGGAGCATCAGGATATCAGTGGCAAGCAGGATGTGCTTGTTAGCGGCACAAACATCAAGACGATTAATAATCAGTCGCTGCTTGGTGAGGGCAATATCACGATCGAGGGCGGTGGCGGCGCAGTCGTTCAGTCTGATTGGGAGCAGGACGATAGCTCGGCGGACGACTTTATCAAGCACAAGCCTGATTTAAGTGAATATGTTACTGCAGCCCGTGTATATGAAATGGGATTTGTAACAGGCGAGGAAATTGCCGACTTTGTAACGGAGTCTGATGTAGCGGATTATCTGACCGAGAACAACTACACCACATCAAGTGATATTGCCGACTTTGTAACAGAGTCTGACGTGGCAAATTACCTGACCGAGAACAACTACACCACATCAAGTGATATTGCCAACTTTGTAACGGAGTCTGATGTAGCGGATTATTTAAGTAATGAAGGATACGTAACAAGTAGTGATATTTCAAGCTTTGTAACAGAGTCTGACGTGGCTACTTACTTAAGTAATGAAGCTTATGTAACTGAAAGTTACTTAAGCGATAATGATTACGTGACTGAAGAATATTTAAGCACCAATGAGTATGTTAACGCATCCAATATTGAAGATGCTATCAGTACTTATATCAGTGATTTTATCACAAGCGACGTGTTGGTTAAGTATGTTACGGAGATTGATGCTAAGCCCAACTACGCGACGGTGGAGATAACCGATACGGATACTCAGGGAAGCTACACTTACACGATTGATACAAGCTCTTTGAATGTAGGAGCACTACCAATTGTGCAGGTAACGTACAACGGACAGGTTCTCTTTACGGATATTACCGTAACGATAGACTCGTCAAACAGCGAGATTGTTGTAACTTGGGACGACATCAAGTACTCGGTTGACTCAAGTAACCCGTTAACGGTGGTAATCATCGGTCAAGCTCCTGCGCAATAATGATAGCGCGTTAAACAAACGGTGGTTGGCATGAACAAGTTTTCAATTTGCGCGTTAGCCAAGAACGAAAACGCCTACATCAACGAATGGGTTAAGCACCACGTTGATTTAGGCGTTGACTTTATTTATTTGTACGACAACAACGACTCGACCGCTCCTTTTGTCGGGGACTGCATAGATCCCGCGTATCGTGACAAGGTCATGATCATAAACCGCAACGACGAGAACCTGCGCACAAGACAGCAGACGATTTACAACGATTGGATTAAAGAGCACTACTTGGAAACGGAGTACTGCGCGTTTATTGATATAGACGAGTTTATTGTAACGGACTCTCTTAGTGGTTTGGTTGCCAAGATGCCGTCTGACTGCAACATAATGGTTTTAAACTGGGTTAACTACGGTGACGACAATATTATTGAGGGGGACGAGTCGCAACCCGTGCGAAAACGATTCACAAAGCCTGCGTACAAGAACTCGGCGTTTTGGAATCGCACGGTCAAGTCCATCCTGCGCTGCGATCCCGACAAGAGCTTTGTAGCGTTAAACGCGCACGGCTTTAAGCAGCGGCATGCAAAGCAGACGTCGTACTGTGACTGCAACGGAGACCGCGTGCGGCTGATATCGAGTCTTAAGTTTGCCGTGGATGCGTTTACGCACCACGAGTCGTATATTGAGCACTACTCAACCAAGTCACTGTCCGAGTATCTCAAGTACAAGGCAAACCGCATAGGGGTTGTGTGGAACTCGGACACAGGCAAGGTGAACTATTTTTTTCGAATAAACATTAAAACTCCCGAAAAGTTACAGTATATTGCGGACTATTATGCGGGTACTTGTAACGGGTAGTGTCGGGTTTATTGGTTACCATCTTTGCACGCGGCTTGCGGCGGACGGACATGAGGTTGTCGGGTTAGACAACTTTAGCGACTACTACGACGTTTCCTTAAAGGAGGACAGGTTAGCAAACCTGCTGCGGCTGAGCAACTTCCGCTTTTATCGGGCGGACATAACGGATGCGCACGCCTTGGAGAAGGTTTTTGTTTACGGCTTTGACGCTGTTGTGCATCTTGCTGCGCAGGCGGGGGTGCGCTACTCGCTTGAGAATCCGTCCGCATACATGCAGACAAACGTAGTGGGGTTCTTTAACATTCTCGAGTGCTGCAGACAGTACGGCGTAGAACGCCTTTTATTTGCCTCGTCAAGCAGTGTTTACGGAAATAAGGAC
>JAEEHO010000106.1 GCA_016280845.1 Paludibacteraceae bacterium
AACAGCATCCGTTAGGTGCAAATCCTTTTTTGATATCGACGAGCGCATAAACAAGTACCCTACGTACCCTTCAGGTATTTCAAACGCCAAACCGCTGCCGTACACAACACAACCGTCGTCATCGTATGATTTGGTAGATACGTACAAATCATATCCCGCGTCACCTCGGTACGCCTTAGTCGGCGCAAGCGCGTTCTCTCTCAGCTTTTTAAATCTTACCTCCATAAACAACTCTTTCTGCAAATATATAATTTAATATTACATTCTTTTTGTTTTTATTTGCTTTTTTGTTTGCTTGCCAAACGACACATCAAACGGCTGTATATGATCAAGCTCGCGGTTGTTGTCAACCACGCTACAAAACGCGCCGTACATCTGCTTGAGTCTCTCCGACTTAAGCTTCTCCATCCTTGCGTTCATCTTGCCAACAAGCTGTATAACACAGGATCGTCCCCGTCCCGACACCTTTGCAACCCACGACTGCCCCCAACCGTCAACTTCCAAAAGTCTCTTCCACGCGAACACACGCGGCTCAATAAGCTCCATCTTGCGCGACGAGCTTAACAACTCGTCCACTCCAACCTCAAACAGCCTCGACAACACGGCAAGGTAGTAAAGGTACACGCCAAAGTCCCCCTCGGTCGAATACTCGGCATCCGTCATGACGTACACCGTGTCGTCCTTGCTGAAGTCTTTGGCTAACAACTCACCAATTGTCGTCTTGACTAACTGTTTCATTTCACTCCGCCGCAAGCATCTCGACAAACTCAACAACGTCCTCGGTTGTAACCTCACGCAAAGCGTCCGCAAGCGTAACCTCACTACTCCTCGCATCGCGGATTCTCGTTATGATCCCCTCGTAGTCAAGCTGCTCCGCGTTTATCTTCTCCACCTGCACCTTGCGCTCGGTGAAGATCTCCTTGGCATCACGGCACTTGATCGGCACGTTGTTGATGTGCTCAAAGCCGCTGTCCGACACCTCAATGTCCACCATCTGCGGCACACGCCTCTGCTCGTCGGTGCGGATGCCCCTAAAAAACGAGCCCACCCGCACAACCATAACGTTGTCACGGGGAATCTCCACGTCGTAGACCGAGTGGTCATGCCCAAGCAAAACAACCGTGGTGTCGCTTGTCGTTATAACGTCCGACGTCATACACGTAAACGCACCGTCTTTAATGTTGTAAAAGCCGTGGAAAACACAAATCTGATCCTTGCCCTTATCTGTCAACGGCAGGGTGCACCCAAGCCAACAGTCACCAAAGTCAATCCCGTCCCCGATATCGTTGAACAACCCAACCTCCACGAAAAGGTTGTACGAGGTGCGGTAGTTGTACTCCGTGTTGTTGTAAAGAATGTCGTGGTTGCCCGCGATGGTGTATATCGGCAGCTCAGCCTTACGGAAAACTGCCGCCGCCTTAGCCTTTACAAAGTCGGGAACTGTGGGGTGATCAAAGATATCACCTCCGATTAAAATGTTCGCCTTGTTTTTGTTGGCGTAGTCTACGACGTAGTCAAGCTTCGCTATCGCGTCGTCTAACGGGTTACCGTTTCTAACACCGCACGTTGCGTTTAGGTGAATGTCGGTAATAAAAACAAATCTGCTCATATTGTTGTTGTTATAAATACTGTTTTAGCTCTGCGTCGTCTACAAAGAACCACATGCATCTGCCCGCCCTGTGCCGATCCTTTTTGCACGTTTTTACAATGCTGTCGTAGCAGGTGTTTGTCTTGCGTGCCGCGTCCCGCATACTTTCAAAAAAGCAAACCTTGTGCGTGTCAATTGAAACACCCGCCACAGGTCTCTTTCTTACTCCGCCAAAGTTGGGATCACCCGTGCGCTTGAGCCCCTTTAAAGCCCTGCGCTGACCGTCCTTCGACATCCACTCGCTCCACGGCTTGCCCTTTGAGTGCGGCGTGTTTCCAACCGCAAACTGACCGTTACGTTTTCTGTTTGGCTTAAATGGTATGTACAAATCCCACGCGTCCATTAAAATATCTTTAACTGTTTGTGAATCGTCGTCATCTGTCCCTTTGGTACGAAAACCTTCTCGATGACCTTATTAACCGCCGTGGCGGACAGTATTGAGTTGAGCTCTATTTCTTTGACACACTCAAAGCGATCGTCAGGCATATAGTACTCCGATATAAAAACAGGGTTGCTTTGATTGCACGCCCAATCGTAAAAACGCTCGTAATCAAACGAAGACTCATTGTACTCGGCAGCATTAAAATAGGGTATGTCTGTGTATATCACAGAGTTAGGTTTGATTTCCACACTCTGATAGTCCCCCATCGTCATCGTAAGCCGCTCCTTTACGTTAAAGTACTTCATTCGCTGCAGACTATTGAGCCGCTGCACCCGCTGCAGGTTTTGCAGGTTCTGCACCGAACCGAACTGCCGCAGGCTTTCCATCCTATGATCCGACAGCTCCGAGTCGACGTTTTTCAAGTACCACTCTACGTACTTCTCACGGTAACGCTCCGCGTTCTTGGCAATGCTTGTCCGCGTCATCCCCTCGTCCTCAATGCCAAACTTCTTCATGATCGAGTAGTCGTTTAGCAGAAAAACGTGGTGCAACGCTCTCTTCCACTCCTCTATCTCCCTTGCGTACATATAGGTTGAACCCATGTTTCCGAAGCTCCAACAGTAGCGGATATACGGATCGGTGTCTTTCTTTGCAAAAAACTCCTCTCTGCTTATCCATCGCGTGTCGCCTTCAAACGCGCCGTTAACCGCGTCCATGAAAAGCTGCACCGAGTCGGAGATGTCGTTTATGTGGAAGTGGTTGAACTTGTGCTTATCAAGCAGGTAGTGGGTTACAGCGCAGCCGCCCGCAAAAAGGTCGTAGAAGTTCTCCGCCTTTGGAAAAAGATCGCACACCTCCTTGACTATGCGACTCTTTGATCCCATATATGGTACTCCGTAGTTCATTGCTTGTCCCCTTTAAAAACCTTAGATAGGGTGTCAAAAAATCCGCTCGTGTCGCATTTAAACGTACCGTGCTCTTTTGGTACGGCAGGATCGTCTGCAAACTTTGTGTTTAAGTGGATGTTGTCAAATCCGCTCTCGCTCTCAAGCTTCTGCCGCTCAATAGCCTGCTCCGCTATCCTTTTGTTGTACTTGTAGTCACGATACTGCTGCTGCTTGTTGGCTGCGTACAAAACCGCTGTTAAAGCCTTGCGCAGCTCCTTGCGGGTGTACGGGTACTCATCCAAACTCCCCTTTAAGTACTTTTCGTAGTCCGATACTATCTTAAGCTGCTCCTTGAACAGCGCAGCCATCTCCTCATGCGTCTTTGCCATCTTCATCTATAAATTTAGTCTTGCTTAAAATCTCCTTAGCAATAGCGGTTACGTACTCGTCCGCAACCTTGTGCTTATCTTCGTCGCTCATATTTTTGGTGGCTTTCAAAATATCCTTCCACTTGTCTTTAATGGAATCCTCGGCGGCAAACACCGCTCTAACAATAAACTTCCAATGCTCCACTCTTTCTTTGGCATCCATAACTACTTTAGTTTTTTGCTATGCCCGTCCTGTATAAGGTAGGCGTGCTTGACGCTGTCAACCGTAATGCGCTGATCGTGTCTGACAAGCAGTATGTCAAACCCCAAGTCCGAGCATATTTGGTTAATAAACGCTATAAACTTCTCAAAGTACGCGTCCGATATCTGCGTAAACGCCTCGTCAAAAAATATCAGCCTGCGCTTGTTGAGCTTGACTATCAGGTATATAAGAAAAACAAACGAGATGACGGTGATTATACCGCCACCCTCCGCCTCGCTTAAGTCTGTCGCGTACTCGCCCTTGTTAAGCACAAAGCGGTTCGACTCCATGTCGTACTCCACCTTGTAGTCAAACCCAAAGATCGAGCTTATCGCCGAGTTCGCCAAGCCCTCGCAGTCCTTGATTGAAGAGCCGCTCAGCAGCGGACGCACCTTTTTCAACGCATCCGCTGTGCGGTCAATAAGATCACGCTCCGTCTTTATCTTGAGCATCTCCTCCTCTGCCGCCGCTATAACGTTCTCCGCGTGTTTTACGTTCGCCTTGAGATCGTTGTAGTCAAGCAACGCGCTGTTGCACCGTTTCAAAAGCTCCGCGTCCATCTTAGTACTTTTTGATCTCCTCAAGCAGGTCGTGCCGACGCTGCATCTCGTTTCCAATCTCGATAGCCTCAACGTGCTGCGCCTTCTTGAAGTCGTTCTGCAGCATCATGCATATACGCTCGTTGATCGAGAGCAGCTTGAGCTCCACCTTGTGGCGGGACACGTCTATGCCCGTCTCAACGTTGAACTTGTCGTCCCCCTTGCACTCCGCTGTCTTTGTAATAAAAAAGACGGGGTTCTCGTTGTGCTTTACGCGGGAGTAGCTCTTCATGAGCTCCTTAATCCGCCCGTCCTTTAACGGGGTGTCGCAGACAAAGCACGAGTTTCCGAAGCTAACCTGAAGGTTTAGCTTGAACTTTACTACGCAAGTCACGGTCTTCTTTGCCGTGTCAATCACGTAGTTCTTTGATAATACCTGTACGTGTTTCATAATCCGTTATTTAAGTGTTTGTTGATCTCTTAACGCCTCAAGCTCAGCCACGCCTGCGCGTATCTGCTCCTCAAGCTCCTGTATTTGAGCGTCTGTTGCCTCCTTGAGCTCCTTTGCCTTGGTTGGCAAATTGGAGTCAACCTCCAAACTGAGCTCCTCAGCGTACCTGCGTATGCGCTCCGCACGCACCGTACTGTCTGTCTTCAACTTATCTACTTCAGCTTTTAGCTTGGTGTAGTAACCCTCTACCTCGTTGATGTCCATTGTCGTTTGTTTTTAAATTGTTAGACAAAAATAATAAATGTATTGTTATAAGCAAATTAAAAATTCAGCTTATTGCCGCACACAGGACAGATACGCTCGTTTATAAGCCGCTCCTTCTCTTTAACGGCTTGCTGCGAGCTCTTGTGCGCCTCAATATCAACAAGCAGCATCGCTATCTTGTCATTCTTAGACTCAAGAGCGGCGTGCTCGCGCAGCTTGCTTATCACGTCCTCACACTTGGTAAGGATGGTATTAAGCGCAGTCAATCTCTTCTTTGCGGCGGCGTGCTCCTCCAAGTCACTGATTAAAGCGTTAATCAAGTCCGTGCGCACCGCAGCCTTCTCGTCCTGAAGAGCTAACACACGTTCACATATACCAATCCGCTCCTCTAACGCCCTCATCCGCTTTGCAGGATCTACCGCAAGCTCACCCAACAGCGAGTCTATCTTCGACTGTGTGTTAGTAAGTTGTCTGTAAGTCTCGATCGACTCAATGATTGGCTCGCGGAGCTTGATCCCCGCGTTGTTGGTGTCAAGCGCGGCTTGCTCATCTTGCAGCAGCTGCAGCGTCTGCAGCTTGCGCTCCCCGAGGGCAACATTGTTCATTAGCGTTTGCAAATTGATCGCCTTTGGCTCAACAACCGCAAGCAGCTCCTTTAACGCCGAAAGACAAACGCGGTTCTCGTCAAGCATGGCTGACACCTGCTTGAACGCTCCGCTGTTCTGCTCCTTGTGCTTGTTTAGGTTTGAGGATGCCTTGTTCATGTCGTCGTACGCTTTCGACGACGATAGGATCTCAAGGATGCGCTTTTGACTAAACTCAAGGAGTAACGGCTTGCTAAACTGACTGAAAAAGTTGAGCGGATACTTCTGCTCGTAGTAGTCAATCACGCCAAAGTTATTAAATGTTTGAATCTCTTCGGGGACGGTGCGGTTTAGCTTCTCGTACCGCTGTTCGTTGTAACGGTAGGTAGGCGAGTTGCTGCCAACCTTTGTAGCTTGGAAGTCGCCCTCGTTATTGTACCCGATCGTAACGCTCATCTCCTCCGCACCGTAGCGTAGGTAGTTCTGTCGGAACTTGTTGTTGCACGCGGCGTTCACCGCACGCAGACACGCCGACTTGCCCTGACTCGACTCTCCTACAAGGATCGTAAAGCCGTCCACGGCTATGTCCGCGGACTGTATGGACTGAAAGTTTTTAATCTTAATATTTGCCGCCATTTTGTTGCTGTTTTATTTTACAAATGTAATACTTTTTAATTTAATTATCACAAATAAAATCGTTCATAATATTTATCAAGTCTTCGCGGCTACTTGTGAAAGACACCGTTTTGAGGCTTTCAAAGAGTCGTATTACCCTAGCTCTATTTGAGTTTATTATGTTCTCAATATCGAAGTCGTTGGCATTGTACCCCTCACTTTCAATAGCACTAATAAACCATTCTCTTTTATCGACATAATTATACTCCTCATAGTTCTCCCCCATGTACCCTTGTATAAAGTTCTCAATAAAAGCTTTCCGT
>JAEEHO010000107.1 GCA_016280845.1 Paludibacteraceae bacterium
GAACGCTCCGGCTTCCAAGGCGCAGTGCTTGCTACAACTCACTCCTACGACTCCTTCGGCCGCCTGGTCTCCACCGCCACCGACTACGAGCCGACAGTCGAATACGCATACGATACCCTCGGTAATCGAGTTACGACAACGCGATGCGTGGGAGGGTCGCCGTCCTCGGCGACCGCTGCCGAATGGCGCAGAACTGAGACGCGCTCTGGCTTCATTTTGGATGAAGGCTTCGTTTGGCTCGCCCAGACCAACATCCTCTCCTGCTCCGACGTCGCCATCGCGCCCCTTGTCTCTTCCTCGGCTCGTCAGCTCACCGGGCTCACCCCCGCGCTTCCCTCACGCTCGCGCTCAACCGACGTTCGCGGCAACGTGACTGAAAGTGAGTTGCTTGTTTCAAACTCTCTCGTCACTTCCCGCCAATCACTGCCCTACGCGGCAAACAAGCCGCTGTCGATAACGCGCTACGGCGTATTATTGATGGATGTATCGGTCTCGACTGTTACCAACACATACGTCTACGACGTACTCGGCCGTTGTATAGCGCATATTGATGGACGAGGCAACACACGGAGCTTCGATTATGGTGTTTATGATACGTATGTAGGTAGAAGTGATTTTTTAGGCAATCGTACAGTATATGTATATAATCAATACGGCATGCCAGTCCTAGTGACGAATGCGCTGGGAAATGTTGCCTTTTTTGAATTTGACCATCGCGGGCGCAGAATTTATGAGGGTGGTGTGACATATCCAGTGCGTTATGCTTATGACATCTTTGGTAACGTTACTTCGATGATTACATACCACGATGAGACGCAGGGCCGTAGTTCTGGAGATATTACTACCTATAGCTACGACGAAAGCACCGGTAATTTGCTGCATAAAACACTCGCTGATGGGAAAGGAACAACATTTGCCTACACACCTGACGGAAAATTATCTAAACAGGTTTGGGCACGTGGCGTAAGTATTGAATATGACTATGATTGTTGGGGCAATCTAACAAGTATAGCATATTCTGATACAACACCTTCGGTGTCTATTTGTTATAATGTACTTGGACTCCAAACGAATGTTCAAGATTCTTCTGGTGTTGTCAAATACTTTTACAGCGAGAATGGTTATTTGACGAATGAGACTTTTGCTAGTGTTTCTGAAACAAACTCGATAGATCGCTACTGGGATGATTTCGGACGATCTCTCGGATATTCTCTGAATGGTGCTCGACAGACAACTATAGGTTATGATGTTGAAACAGGTCGTATACAATCAATGGTTGCAACAGGTTCAACAAATGCTTTTTATTGGTCTTACATTCACGGAACAGATCTGAAATCTCAACTTTCTTATCCTAATGGAATGAAGACATTATGGCAATATGACGCAAATTACCAGTTGACTCAGATTTGCAACTCTACATTAACAAATATTTTATCCAAGTATGAGTATATGTATGATGCAGGGGGTCGATGTGTTCAAGAGGCATGTTTTCACAATCAACCATCAGCTAGTTATACGAATGTTTTTTGCTATAATGAGCGCGATGAATTGATTGCTGTGACGAATGCTGCAAAAGAGATGGCGTGCATTTACGAATATGATGACATCGGGAATAGAGTAACGTCATGCGAAAAGGAGAATGCCTCTACTAATGTTATTTCAAAATGTTATTGCGTAAATAATCTCAACCAATACACACAAATAACGAATAGTATAGGCACGGTTGAGTGTGATTTTCAATACGACGATGATGGCAATCAAATTAAAACACGAACAAGTACTGGAGTATGGAATGTCTCTTACAATGCGGAAAACCGTCCTGTGAGATGGGCGTCAACAAGCAATGAAATTTCAATGTGTTATGATTATGCAGGAAGACGAGTTCGAAAGAATTGCTTACGTTTCGTTTATAATGGCTATCTTCAGATATCCGACAACACCAATAATGTTTATGTTTGGGACCCAACCGAGAGTGTTTTAACGCATCCGCTAGTGTGGAAGTCGCGTGGAGAGCAACTGTATTACTTGATATGCAATGGAAACAAAAGTGTTTCTGACATAATTCCAGCAAAGGAAGAGGTGGAGGTCGCATCAACATACCAGTATGCTCCGTTTGGCGATGTGTTCGCATCTAATGCTGGCGCGGAAAATGTGTGCCCATTTCGCTTTTCATGCGAATACGCAGATGATGATTTAGGTTTGGTATATTATAATTTTCGCCATTACGCGCCAGATTGTGGCCGTTGGATGTGCCGTGACTCTATGGCAAAAAAGCCCAAAAGTCTATCATTTAATTATATGTATGTTGGCAATCAGCCATTTCGTTACATTGATGTGTTAGGTGATGCAGCAGCTCCAATTGCCAGACCTGCGAGAATTAGTCATCCCTCGCAGCATTTTCGTGGTTCAAAGCCAAATTCTGGGAAAAAGCCAAATCCAGGCAACAGGAGACCAACGCCTCCAGCCAAGACTCCTTCTCTAGAACCAATTGAACCAAAGCCGGCGGAGACAAAAGATACTATAGAGGGTGTCGGGAATGCTTTGGATAAAATGTGTAACGACCATGATCTTAATAAACCGAAAGACATAAAACTACCAGAATACGATTATAAGTATGAGCACAGGGGGGTTGCCGCTAGTTATGGCTATAACGAGTGTGTAAGAATTTATAGGAGTAAAGAACAAGAATCACTGAAGGAGAGGCCTTTAAGTAGTGCTGGCGATAGAGGTATGGCTGTTCAAATTTCCCCGCGAAAGTGTAGGTGTTGTGAAGTGATGATAGCCAAGCGTTCGTGGTGTTTCTGCGATTCCCTTGGAGAGGAGTATGCGATGGTTGGCCTGAATTTCTACGAAGATCGATCTTGTGAACAGATTAAAAACCAAGCGAAGTTGCTCCCCGCCATTCCGAGAGTCTCATTTTCATTTGACTACTATGATTTCTGAAATATGAAACGCAAAGCCTATTGCGTATTGCTGTCTGCTGTTGCAGTAATGCTCGCGCCGACAATATGCTATGAAGTGATTCATCTGGTGGATCATCATATTCGTGTCGATGTTGCATACCAGCAGGAAGTTCTGTCTGGGATCAATGAGGCATCGCAAAAGGTCTCGTCAGCCGATGGAGTGGAGGACTTGATAAAGAGGTTCAATGCGAAGGATCCGTATTTCCTGTCCAAGGAGCAGATAACGAGAGAGTTGCCTAGACGCAAGCAAGGTCGATATACGGCATATGTGCGAGGTGAAGTCTTGGACTGGGCTTGTTATGACATTGAACCGCTTTGCGATTATTCAGGTTGGTTGGAGATAGGTATGGAGCATGGGGATGTGAAAACGGTAAGATTGATATACACAAGTATTGGAGAATAGCTATGAAATTCCTACTTTGGCTTGACAGTGTCCTTCTTGCCGTGGCACTAGCCCTGTGTGGTGTCGATGTGTGGTGTGACTGCAACGCATTGATGGGATCGAGGGTGTCGGAAGGAAAGGTAAAAGGCCATCAGATACAAGACCTATTTGACGGTCAGCCAGTTGTTCCAGACTGGATAGAAATCTATCCATTGGATAAATCTGTGCTTTTATACTATTACCGTAGCAATGTCGCTTTGCATGAGTACCCGTGGGTTGAATTGTTTGTACATGATGGAGTTGTTCTGGGCTGCGATAGGCGAGACTGAATGCGAGGAGAGGACACATTGTCAGGTCGTTCTGAGGGGCGTCCCCATTAGTGGAACCCGAGGGGTGGAGCTGTAGTACAATGGCGAAGGAGAATATGGTAAAATGCAAAATATGAGTATGCAAGAGAGAGGAAAGGTGGCGTGGCGCGGCGGAATCCAGCCGCGCAGGACGGCTGTTCGCGCCAGCGCACCA
>JAEEHO010000108.1 GCA_016280845.1 Paludibacteraceae bacterium
ATAGCATCGAGAGAATTGGATGAGATTTCAGTAGTTCGGAAATTCCGAACAACCACTCAACCTGTCGGAAATCCCCAATCATTCCCCCTTTGCGGGCTAGGGGGCTACACCTTACACATTAAACAATCAACATTACACACCCATAATGGGGACTTAATACCAAAAGATAAAAATACCAAAAGATATTATGAGAAAAAAGATACTTTTATTAATTGCATTGCTATGCGCGGTAGCACATACATATGCTACACAGCCGGTCAGATGCCTTGACGCTTGCACCGGAGGAGCGGGATTTATTCACGTTGAGGGTTGGGCGTATGACCCTGACGCTTCGAATCAGTCTATCGACGTGCAAGTGTGTGTCTATACAGACATGCTTTGTTCGAAACTGTATGGTGACATCCAAGTCATACAGGCTAACCAGCCGAGACCCGACGTGAACGAGGCGAAGGGCATCACGGGCAACCACGGATTCAGTGCTAATATCCCCATCGCCACTATGGGCCTCTACTATGTGAAAGTCTTTGCTATAGATACTAATGGCGACGGCAACCCGCAGATAGGTGCTATGACGGCTGTGGTAGTGACGATACCAACGTCGGTGACGGTAACCGTCGGCGAAGGAGCCAGTTATGGTTACTATGACCCCTTCTATAACCTTAATAACTATTCTTTGGTGCAGCAAATCTATACGGCTGATGAAATAAATATGGAGGGTACTATAACGTCTATTGCTTTCAATTATTACAGTTCAATGGCATTCTCCATGAGCGGCGTGCAGGTCTATCTGAAGCAAATAGACAAGAGCAATTTCGATGACTGGAGTATGGTGCCACTCAGCGAAGACGACAAGGTGTTCGAGGGAACATTCTCTGCTGAAGGCGCGGGGTGGGTGACCATCACATTGGACAATCCATTTGAGTACGACGGTATCAGCAACCTCCTGGTATGTACCGTTGACCCAACCTACGAACTCATCGGAAGTGATTATTGGAAATACATGTTCTATTGTGACAATACCGAAGACAAAAGATGCTTCATTGCACACTCCGCCACTGTAGTCCCCGGTTTGGACGGATCCAACATGGAGGGTGTGCAAATCCTCGTTGCAAATGAACACAACATGATTCGCTTCAACATCGATCCCGGCACTTTCTCCAAACCGGATAATCTCACGTTGAGTAGTTGTACGGACGAAAAGGCTACTTTGACATGGAATACTCCTGTGGCTGTCAACCCCATCGTGGGGTATGGCTACCAGTATAAGAAAGCCGGTGATGCTGATTGGTCCGACGAAGTGACAACAACCGGTACATCTGTCACCATCAGCAATCTCACAGCCGATACTGACTACAAATTCCGTGTGCGGACAATTTATGAAAGCAGAAACAGTCCTTATCAACCCATCAACTTCTGCACCGCCATGTCGCTACCCTATGAGATGGGCTTTGAGTTCTATGATAACATTATGGACCGATGGAGTATGGTGGATTGTGACGATAGTTATTGGAAAGATTTTGATAACATCAATGGCACTGGCAGAAGGATGCGCGCCGCACATGATAGCTACGTCGGTTTTCAGTTCGACCAAGATGTTAATGATAAAAAACAGCAATACCTTATTTCCCCTCGTTTTGCTGATGACAAAGCTATCACGATGTCGTTCTACTACAAAATCCCCACTAATATTAAAGAAACATTCTACGTGAGCTATTCCACTACGACCAACGACAAAGATGCCTTTACGTTCTGCGATACGATAACGGCCATTTCCAGTAGCTGGACAAAGTACGAGCATACCTTCCCGGCCGAGGCGCGCTATTTCGCCATCAAATATGTCTCGAACAATTATCAGATGTTTATAGATGATTTCCTTTTCGAGGAGTCATCATCCTACGCCAAACCCACCACGGTAAGCTCGAACATAACTGAAACCGAGGCCACACTGACGTGGAACGTCCCCTCCGGCGCAACGGGCTATACCTATCAATATAAGAAGACGACTGACGCTCCATGGTCATGGTCTGTAGAGAACACGGTGAACACCCCCAACGTCACCATAAGCGGATTGACGCCTAATATGTATTACATCTTCCGTGTGAAAGCCCTTTACGGCAACAATGCCAGCAACTACGCCACCTACACCTTCCGAACAGATGCCAACATAGTTGACCTGCCTTATAGCGAGGATTTTGAGTACGGAATGAGCGGCTGGCGCAAGATTAACTGCGAGGGAAGTACGGAAATCCGTCAACCAAACAATCCTCACAGCGGTTCATATTGTTTCTGCTTCGAGCATTTTCCTGACCAGAATCAGTTTCTATATTCGCCTCACTTCGCCGGAGGAACGCCCGTGAAAGTGTCGTTCTATTACAAGAACTATCAGAATCTTCAGAGCTGGACAGCGGTGTTTGCTGTAGGCTACACCAGCGCCAAAGATGCTGCTGTCACTTGGATAGGTAATGCGATGACTGCTACAGACGGAGCATGGCACCTATATGAGACTATCATTCCGGCCGAGGCGCAATATGTCGTTATCTGTAGCCTCAAGGAGGGCGAGAGGTTCTATTTGGATGACTTTAGTCTCACGATACCGGGTGCTCCTACTGCTATCAGCAATGCACTAAGTGACGAAGTACAATGTACCAAGGTCCTTCGTGACGGACGACTGCTTATCATCCGCAATGATCAGACCTATACAGTCGACGGACAACTAACCCACTAATTTAGTCTTTATTCCTTCAGCGCAAGCGGTCAAAAAGCCACCAACGCGGTGGCTTTTTTTGTGTCGTTTAGGAAAAAATGTTATATTTGGCATCTTTTTCTTGCATATATCAAGTATTTTTCGTAATTTTGCACGCTGTTTAACACACTACTAACTAAGATATGCAAAACACACTGATTGACAACTCCGAACAATTCCGATTGGTCGATTATCTAAACGACTTGGTAAGCGATACCAAGTGCAATGAGATATGTATCGCGACCGGTTATTGGGATCTCAAAGGAACGAAGTTGTTATATGATGCACTTCTTCCGTTTTTTGAACGTGGAGGTAAAATGCGCCTTTTGATTGGAGAAGAACCGACAGTTCGCACTTATCAACTTCAAACGGATATTCCAAAGGAAGAGAAATTCCCTGATTTCTATATACAGCGAGACATTAACCAATTGACCGAAGAATATGCTCCGGTCGCCCGGATGTTGTTGCGTTATTCCAACATCGAAGAACAGGACAACTCGCAGATACAGATACGCGTGTACGGACAAAAAGGCGAAGAAAAGAAGTTTCTGCACGCTAAATGCTATATCTTCCTTGGAGAAGGACAAGCTTATGGCATACTTGGAAGTAGTAACTTTACAGAAAGAGGATTGCAAGATAATGCAGAGCTGAATCATCTGGAAGTGAATCCAAATAGCGTTACCGGTTCTCTTTCCCAATACAACCCATACAAAACACACCTCGTATGGTTTGACGAGATGTGGGAAGATGATAGTTGTGAAGAATGGACGGGAAAATTCATTAAAGATATACTACAGAAAGCTCCTGTTGCGAA
>JAEEHO010000109.1 GCA_016280845.1 Paludibacteraceae bacterium
CATTTCTGAGCACAAAGATCCTATTACCTTCGACCACGATTGTCGTGAGGGTATTTGCGGTATGTGCTCTATGTACGTTAATGGTCACCCGCACGGACCTGACAGCGCAATCACAACTTGCCAGTTGCACATGCGTAAGTTCAAAGATGGCGAGACCATCACCGTTGAACCATGGCGTAGCCGCGCATTCCCTGTAATCAAGGACTTGATGGTTGACCGTGGTGCATATGACAAGATCATGCAGGCAGGCGGTTTCGTAAGCGTTAACACCGGCGGTGTACCTGACGCAAACGCAATACCTATTGCTAAGCCGATTGCTGATGAAGCAATGGATGCAGCTACCTGTATCGGCTGCGGTGCTTGTGCAGCTGCATGTAAGAACGGTAGCGCTATGTTGTTCGTTTCGGCTAAGGTCAGCCAACTCGCTCTGCTGCCGCAGGGTAAGGTTGAGGCTGCTACCCGCGCTAAGGCTATGATTGCCAAGATGGACGAACTCGGATTTGGTAACTGTACCAACACCGGTGCTTGCGCTGCCGAGTGCCCGAAGAGCGTCAGTCTGGCTAACATCGCACGCTTGAACCGCGAGTTCCTCGCTGCTAAGTTCAAAGACTAAGAAGCTGTCAGCATTCAGCTGTCAGTATTCAGATAGCCCAAGGGCGGTTGGTTCCGCCCTTGGTGCACAAGAAAACACACACAAAAACAACTTTATGAAAAAGATTTTTACCGTAGCGATGCTATCGCTTATTGCTTTTGTTGCTCCTAAAGCAGAGGATTTCTACACAGTAGCCCAGATTATGGATATTTACAATAATCTTAATCTGGAGAATGCCGGCACTTCCGAAGGACAATACACTGTTCGAGGCTATGTGACCAAGTGGAAAAACGGCTACCCAAGTTATCAGAATGCCGACTTCTTTATCGATGATTCGGCGTCCGGTTCCACTTCGCTGTTTGAGTGTTTTCGTCTGACAGGACAACAATCTACAGACCAACACGAATTAAATGTAGGTGATTACATTGAGGCTACCGGTTATCTGAAAAAATATAACGATCAAGCAGAACTAGTTAATGGTACTTTCCGTGTTATCTCTGAGAGCTCATGGACTCCTGTTCCGGTTAGCATCAGCCAAATAATCTCTGACAACGATGGCAAACGCTACATCTTGACGGGCGTATTGACAAGTATTGATGATGCCGCATATGGTAATCTCTACATAAAAGACAATACCGGTAGTATCTATATCTATAACCTGAAAAACGGTGACGGTAGTGCCATCAATTTTGCTTCTCTCAATCTGGAAGAGGGCGACACGCTTACTTTGTCGGGCATGTACAAGCGTTACAACAATATGGATGAGATTGTTAATCCGCTGTATATAAGTCATAAGAAAGGCACCAAAGTAAGTGTTCCCGGCTCGCTGCGCGTGTGCGCTCAAAACTTGGAGAACTATTATTACAACTACACGCAATCTTCACGTCCAAAATACAATGACGAAGCCGGTTTCCGCGCCAAGACTGTAAAAATTGTGAACGCAATGCTTAATATTGACGCGGATATCTATGCGTTCTGCGAGGTGGAAGCCAAACCAATAGTGTTACAGCAATTGGCAGACTCGATGAATGCTCATGCCAATGCAGCAGGTAAATATGCCGCCGTAAATGATAATATTGATTATAACTTCGGCGAGGGCAATGACAACCATATCAAGTCCGGCTTCATATATCGCACGGATAAAGTGGAAACAGTAGGTTCAAGCACCGGAGGAACTCCGGGGAATGGTTATTATTCCCATACTATGCGTATCCAAGCGTTCCGTTTGTTGGCAAACAGTGAGAAACTGGTGTTGAGTATGAACCACTTCAAGGCAAAAGACAGTTCCAGCGATCAAGGAGAGGCCCAGCGTCAAACCAATGCAAACAATCTGGTAAACGCGTTAGGCAATATCACCGCAGACCCGGATATTTTGGTGTTGGGTGACCTGAACTGCGAATATGGAGAGGTTCCTATTACAACCATCATCAATGCTGGCTATGAGGAGCAGATCCTACGTTTTGATAGCTCTGCTTATTCGCATTGCTATGACGGCGGAGAATTAATAGACCACGTGCTGGCTAATGCATCCATGAAAGCGCAGATTGACCGCGCTTATGTCAAGCATGTGTGCGCGTATAAATGCAACAGCAGTATCAGTTCTTCCAATTCGTATTCGGACCACGATCCATATGTAATTGAGATCGTTCTGGGTAGAACAACCACAGGCATTGAGAATACGGAGAGCAAAAAGGCTAACAGCGAGTGGCAGAAAGTGATACGCAACGGACAACTGATCATCATTCGCGGCGCAGAAGCCTATACGATTACCGGTCAACGCCTGTAATGTGTGACGGGTTAACGAAAACAGAGAAATAAGGCGTAACGGATAGGTCGCCTGACAGATTGTACATCTTGCTACTTACGCAGGATGTACATTTGTTTTACAGATGCAGCCAGACAAGGCAGCAAGGTGTTGATTGCCCAAAGCAGCACACCCGCCAGAGCGGCATTGGCAGAGCCGAAGAGCAACATAGCCCATGCGCCGCGTACGCCCACTTCCACTATCGGCACATTAGGCGTAATGGTTATCAAGAGATAATAAACAGGGATCAGTCCTATGCTCTCGACAGAGAAAGACAGGCTGTCTAACGAGAAAAGAATCAAGCCGAACTGGATGCACCAACAAAACAGACGGAGCAGGCTGAGCGCAACGCCGACGATGAGTGTCCGGTTGTTGATCTTTGCCCACTTTCTCAATGCCTTGGGAGCAAGCAGCAAGCATATGGCCAGGGCGAAGACTACGGCCACTACGGCAAGAAGATAACTGTCGCCCAGCAACGATGTGACCGCAGGGCTGAAGAACAAAGCAATCACACCCGCTATCACGATAGCCAGAGTCATTGTGGCACTACCCACAGCGCCCATACTCAGCACTTTGGGCATATGGCGTCTTTTGCCCTTAGGCATCATCAGTCCGCGTGCCGGATATTCGCCCAAGCGCCAAGGCGTGATCAGTCCTGCCAGTTTGCCGTAATAGACCTGATGCTGTGCCTCGAACAACGACAACCGTTCTTCGGTTTCGATGCATTTGTTCATCAGAAAAGCCCATTTCCATGCCTCGAGCAACATATTGATCGGCATCAGCGCAACGCACAGCGCGAGAGCCGTCCATTGCTGCCATCCCATAGCCTGCAGACTGGAAGAAACCAGATCGTAGTGGTCGTAGATGGCAAGGCTATAGACCAAATAGACCAGCGCCGCTATGGCAACAGTCCACTCGATAATATGTAACCACTGTTTGCGTTCCATCTCTATGTGCATGTATAGGGCATCGGTTATCGGCCGCAAAGTTACGCATTTTTTTGCATATATCAAAATTTTTTAGTACCTTTGCACAATTTTGCGGATGAAACGGCACATAGTAATACTTTTTAGTCTGTTTGTTGGGTTCCCATCCCTCGCGGGTAGGGAAATGGATGTTTATTCCGTCTCGCTGGACGGTATTATTCTGGATATATACCATGCCGCCACCGAACTGGGCGAAACGGACTACGAGCAACTGCAATCGGACCTGTATGCCATTCACGAGTCGCCGATTAATCTCAACACCGCCACCGATGAAGAACTGGCACAACTCTATTTTCTTTCTCCCAAACAAATAGACGATATTTTGGCATATGTCGGTCGTCATCCGATGAACAGCATTTATGAGCTGAGGCTTATCCCTTCGCTTGCCGACTATGAGATTCGCGATTTGCTGCCTTTTGTCTATGTTGGCGAAACAACTCCTAATAATCATGTACACGCGCGCGAGGTTTTTCATGACGCCAAACATGAACTGTTGGCGCGTGTGGATGCGCGTAACTGCGAGGCGTACGAAGGTACGGATCCAATGTTTGTGCAGACGCGTTATAAGTTTGATTATCAACGTCGTGTGCAGTTTGGTGCACAGTTGAGAAGACCTGCGGGAGGAAATGCGAGCAGTTTGCAATACGGTGCTTATCTGCAATTGCGGGATATAGGTAAGCTGCATACACTCGTTGCCGGCAATTACCAGGCATCGTTCGGACAAGGATTGGTCATGGCGCCTGTTTTTCGGACGGGCAAGTCGGCTTACGTCAGCAGTATCGGCCAACAGCAGCAAGGCCTGCGCTATTATTCGTCGGTGGATGGAGAAGGGTTGCATGGCGCGGGTGCCGCTTTTCGTCATTCGTTCAATACGGACACGCGACTGGATATCAGCGCATTGTATTCCATGCGTCGTGCCAATGACAGCATATGGCATCATCTATTGGGAGCGAATATGACGTTTCGCCACAAGCGGCTGCAGATGGAACTGACCGCTATAGAGAATCTATGGACCGATAGTATTCATCCGTATCGCAACGCGGCATACAACCAGCACTATTTTCGCGGCAGAAGGCAAGCGGTGTTAGGTGCTTCGTTTCGCTATAACCACGGTTGGTTCGATATGTTCGGCGAAGTGGCGACGGCGCAGAACAGAGAACAGGATAAACCGCATTGGGGCGTGGGAACGATTGTCGGAAGCCGTTTTTACCCCACATCGGGACTGACGCTGATGTTGCTCTATCGCTATTACTCGCCGTGGTTTGACAATGCATTGGGATACGCCTTCTCCGA
>JAEEHO010000110.1 GCA_016280845.1 Paludibacteraceae bacterium
AATAGATATAGGATTGTCAATTATCTTGGTCACGGTAGCATCGTAGTCGTTGCCGTCATTGTCATAGAAGATGGCATTTTTGCCGATGCTCAGGTTCTGCACTTCGCCTTGTGTCATAGCGGCTACGATCTGCATTTTCTTTCCCAGTTTCTTCGATTCGCAGTCGCAGTAGAGTAGGTATATTCCCGACAGCGGAGCCTGTATGTCGTGCTTGGCGGGGTCGTTCACGCGGATACACAGGTGGCACGCGCGCTGGTCAATAACGAGTGTTCCTGCTTGGAACGAAGCAATGGTGTGCGAGTTGTAATCGTAGAAATCTTCGAACGAGATGTAGTTGCGCAACAGGCGGTAGAAATCGCGGTGGAGCAGCAGCAGTTTCTTTAGCGGCATGTAAACGGCTTGCGCTGCTGCCAAAGCCTCGGCATTGGCATTTTCTGCGGCCGATTTGGCTGCTTCCCAGTCTGCTATCTGCTTACCCATCTCCAGAAATTTCTTCTCCGTCATGCCCGGTTTAGGCGTTTCTTCGGGAATAACGGCCAGACCCAGTTTCTGCAGTTTCTCTTGTTCGTAGTATGTCTTGTACTCCTCGGTTTTCTCCTTGTAGGCAGCGATAACATCCGCCTCCAGCGGAGCGTCAGGAATCGTTTGTTCGTCTATTTTGATGGCAGCCAGAGCTGCTTCTACGTCAGCCAGAGTTACTGCTTTTTGGCCCTTGGCAATAATCTTTTGGGCTACCGCTTTGATTGCTTCGTCTGCTATGTTGTCGAGTTCGATTTCGTCTTTCTGCTTGAGCAAACTGTCCGGTTTGACGAGTGCAGCGCAAAGCCATTCAGCCGTTGCTACCACTTCCTTCAAACGCAACTTGCCGTCACCCTCCAGATCCATCAACTTAAGCGATTCTTCGCTGATTTCCAACCCGCTGACCGGACAGGATAAAACGGTCCATTTCTTCTTGTCCAATTCGCCCAAATGGCGGATATCTTCTCCGGAATGAATCCGAATACGTGTTACGTTGCCGATTGAGGCATAAGTCCAATTGTACTTGCTCATAGTATTGTGTTAGTTGATTGTTGACGTTATTTTTTGACGGGTTCCATGTGGATGTTGACATGCGTCTTGTCGCCGAAACGCTCGCGCAGCCGTTGCTCCGCCAGGCGCGATTTCTCATGCGCCTCGTTCAGCGATGTATTGCCGTCCATGCGCAGGTGCATGTCCATAGCTATACGGTTGCCGATGCGGCGTGTGCGCAAGTTGTGCAGGTCCGAAACGCCGTCTATCTGGTTAACTATATCGGCTATCTCTTGTTCCATCTCTGCCGGCAACGAGCTCTCGGTCAGTTCGTTGATGCTACCGTGCAGCAGGTCCACCGAAGTCTTGATTAGCATAGCACCCACTACCACCGAAGCCAATGGATCCAGCACCGTCCAACGGTTTCCCAGCAGGATGGCGCCGCCTATACCTAACGCCGAACCGATGGATGATAGCGCGTCCGAGCGATGATGCCATGCGTTGGCTTTCAGCGCAGGCGATTCCAATGCCTGACCGCGACGGATAGTATATTGATAAAGCGCCTCCTTTATAATAATAGAGACAAGCGCCATCCATAGTGCTATTTGGTGAGGCGCCGCTATTTCCGCACCGTTCCACCATGCCACCATCTTCTTTACGCCCGAAACGATAATCCCAATGGCTGCGGCGAACAACGCTACAGCTATCAGAAAGGCCGCAATGGTCTCATACTTGCCGTGACCGTAGTCGTGCGACTCGTCTTGAGGCTTGGCGCTGATTCGAACGAAAACGATAACAACGATATCCGTCAGAAAATCCGACAGCGAGTGCATTGCATCTGCCACCATGGCGGCACTGTGACCCCATATTCCGGCTACGAATTTACCGGCCACCAGCAGTGCATTTGCTACTCCTCCCCATAGGGTTACTTGCGCTATTTCTCGTTCTCTATCCAAGGCATTTTCATTTTGCGGCCGCAAAATTACAAAAAAAATCCCATATACGCAATAGTGTGCAGGATTTTTTTGTTAAAATGGGTTTGCCTTGCAAACGTTGCTCCTTCCTTTCTCGAGGGAATTAGGGGGCATTTAGCGGTCAATCCTAGACAATACAGTAGGTATTTAGCGGTCGTTCCAGACGTTTTGCCGACGGTTGAAGTCATTCTCGCGCCGCATTTGCGGGGAAATAAGACTGAAAATCGCTCGTGATTCTTGCATATATGCAAAAAAAGCAGTAATTTTGCGCGAAATTTGAAATTAAGGACTATCAATTGTCGATTATCAACTATCAATTATCAATTATTATCTCGTGAATTGGCTGAATAATTTATTTTTCGGAACGGGCATCGCCCATTCGATATTTATTCTCACGCTGGCTGTCGGTGTTGGTGTTTATTTTGGTGAGAAACTGAAAATCAAAGGTATCACTATTGGTGTTACGTGGGTGCTCTTCTGCGCTATCGCGTGCAGCCATTTCGGTATGCGTCTTGAGCCGCAAGTGGAGTCGTTTGCCAAGGACTTGGGACTCATTCTTTTTGTCTATTCGATCGGTCTGCAAGTCGGACCGGGTTTCTTCGCATCGTTGAGCAAAGGCGGTTTGAACATGAATCTGTTGGCAGCGGGGTTGGTTCTTCTCGGCTGTTTGACTGCGTATATCATCCACTTGATCAGCGGTGTAGATATTGCCGTCATGACGGGAGTTCTCTTCGGTGCCGTGACTAATACGCCCGGTTTGGGTGCCGCGCAACAGGCATATCAGGATATCACCGGTTCGCTCAATCCGGATATAGCCAGCGGCTATGCAATGGCTTATCCGCTGGGTGTCGTGGGTATCATCCTCACTCTCCTGCTGATACGTGCATTCTTCCGTATCAAGACCGACAAAGAGGAAGAACGTATCGCTTGCGAGAAAGGTGTGCAGAAGCAAGTGGTATATGTGGATCTGCAACTCACTAATCCGCAGACCGACGGTATCCGCGTGTGCGACCTCAGTCTGCTGACGCACGTCAAACTGGTTGTCAGCCGAATGGTTCATCCGGACGGTACCAGCGAAATGCCTGACGGCAATACTATCCTGCACACGGGTGACAAGATTCGTATCGTTGCAGACCATCAGAGCAAACCGACCATCATGCTGTTGGGCGAACCGACCAAGATCATCACCGACGAGACGAACAAAGAGGTGACACTTGTCAACCGTAACATAGTGGTTACCAAACCCAAACTGAACGGACGACGTATCGGAGATCTCAAGGTGCGTGCGGCTTACCATATTACCATCACGCGTATACGCCGCGCGGGAATCGAACTGTTGGCTACGCCAGACCTGATTTTGCAACTGGGTGACCGTCTGACGGTAGTAGGCGAAGCCGAAGCGGTTGAGAAAGTGGCGCAAGTGTTCGGTAATTCCGCTAAGCGACTGGATACGCCTAATATAGCACCTATTTTCATTGGTATTCTTCTCGGTGTGGCGCTCGGTTCGCTGCCGATAGCTTTGCCGGGTCTCGGACAACCGTTCAAACTGGGATTAGCCGGAGGGTCGCTTATCGTGGCTATACTCATCAGTGCTTTCGGACCCAAATATCATGTGGTCACCTATACCACCAGTTCTGCCAATCTCATGATTCGCGAGATAGGTATATCGCTATTCTTGGCAGCAGTGGGCTTCGGCGCAGGCAAATCGTTTATTCCTACACTGGTAGGTGGAGGATATGTATGGATCGGCTACGGCGTACTGATTACTATGTTGCCGGCGTTGATAATAGGAATCGTAGCGCGCAAATGGCTCAATCTGGATTATTTCACCCTGATGGGACTGATAGCCGGTTCGTCCACTAATCCGCCGGCATTGGCTTATGCTACCACACAATCGTCGCAGAATGACCGTGCAGCCGTAGCCTATTCAACCGTTTATCCGTTGACCATGTTCCTGCGTGTGCTGACGGGACAATTGATGATATTACTGTTCCTCTGATCGTATGAGTCAACCAATATGTGCCATATCGACTGCTTACGGCGTGGGTGCAATAGCCGTGGTGCGTGTTAGCGGTGAAGGTTCAATAGCCTTGACCGATAGCCTTTTCCATGGCCGCAAACTCTTGTCGGAAGCGCCCGCGGGAAGTGTGCGTTTCGGCACAATAGCGCGAGACGGCGAGACGCTGGACGAAGTGCTGTGTACCGTCTTTCGTGCGCCGCACTCCTTCACCGGCGAAGAGGCGGTGGAGATAGCGTGTCACGGCAGTCTCTATATACAACAGACCCTGCTGCAATGGCTGGTGGATGCCGGTGGACGTATGGCCAAACCGGGTGAGTTCACCCAACGCGCTTTCCTGAACGGCAAGATGGACTTGGCGCAGGCTGAGGCCGTGGCAGACCTGATTGCAGCGCAATCCAAAGCAGAGAAAGACTTGGCGCTCAGTCAGTTGCGCGGCTCTGTATCGGGCGAACTGAACAACCTGCGCGAACGACTGTTGCATTTCACTTCGCTCATCGAATTGGAACTGGATTTTGCGGACCACGAGGAACTGGAGTTTGCCGATCGCAATGAACTGACCGCCTTGGCTGCAGAAATAGAAAACAAACTGCAGGCGCTCATCCGTTCGTTTCGTACGGGCAATGCTATTCGCAACGGCGTTTCGGTGGCTATCGTCGGTGCACCCAATGTCGGCAAATCAACATTGCTCAATGCGCTGCTGGGCGAACAACGCGCCATCGTCAGCGATATACAGGGCACAACGCGCGACACTGTGGAAGATACGCTGGTGATAGACGGTATTCTCTTCCGCCTCATCGATACAGCAGGCTTGCGCAACAGCGATGATGTGTTGGAGAATATGGGCATGGAGCGCAGCCGTCGTGCCGCGCAGAACGCACAGATAGTGGTGCATATGATGGACAATATAAAGGCGCAGAGCGAAAGGGTAGAGGCGAATGGTACCATCATCGAAGTGCTCAATAAGATAGATTTGCAGCCGTCAGAAGACAGACATCAGATGATTGCCATCAGCGCGAAGCGCGGCGAGATAGATCCGTTGAAGAAAGAACTGGTGCGCGTGGCGCGTGCAGGCATGGAGAACCAAGCCGTTATGCTCAGCAATGCTCGTCACTACGAGGCTGTATGCCGTGCGCATGAGGCTATCCTGCGCGTTCAACAAGATATGGCGGACGGATTGTCCGGCGAACTGCTTTCGCTCGATCTGCAAGACTGTCTCAACGCCCTCGGCGAAGTGACGGGGCAGATTACCAACCAAGAAGTATTAACGAATATATTTAGTAAATTCTGTATAGGAAAATGATTCTTTCAATGACCGGCTATGGCAAAGCCGAAAGCCAATTACGAGGTCGTACTCTCATCTGCGAGGTACGTTCGCTCAATTCCAAATCCGCAGATATCAATGTGCGCTTGGCTTCCTTCTTGCGTTCGCACGAACTGGACCTGCGTACCCAAGTGACGCGTCGCGTTGAGCGAGGTAAGATTGACCTGGCTATCTACTTGCAAGAGACCAATGGCGATGGAGCGAATGGCGAATTGGCAAAAGTGAATTGGGCTGCTGCCAAGACGTACGCTGACCAGTACAAAGAAGCTTTTGGAGCCAATGAAGTGCCGGCTGAAGTGATGGCGGCTATCTTGCGCTTCCCGGATGTGACTAAGACTCAGGATGATGCAAGCGAACTGTCCGACGAAGAGTGGGCTGCTGTGCAGGCACAATTGGACAAGGCGCTGGATGCCTTCACCGCTTTTCGTACCCAAGAGGGCGCTGCGCTGCAGGCTATGTTCACCGAGAAACTGGACGGAATAGCAGACCTGCTGGCACAAGTAGAGCCGTTCGAGAAAGGCCGTGTGGCTAAGATTCGCGAACGCCTTGAGCAAAACTTGGCGCAGTTGTCCGCAGACACGCAGGCGCAGATTGATAGCAATCGTCTGGAGCAGGAGATGATTTATTATCTTGAGAAACTGGATATAACCGAGGAGAAAGTGCGTCTGACCAACCATATCAAGTATTTCCGCGAGACCATGGTCGAGAGCCTCGACACGCAATTACTCCATTCGGGTAAAAGCGAAGGAGTAGGGAAGAAACTCGGCTTCATCGCGCAAGAGATGGGGCGCGAGATCAATACGCTTGGCAGCAAATCAAACCAATCGGAGATGCAGATCATTGTCGTTAAGATGAAGGACATCCTCGAGCAAATCAAAGAACAAGTACTGAACGTGTTGTAATGTACCATTTTCTCATGTACCATGTACCATTTATGAATCGCGCTAATTTGCTATGTGCCGCATAAATGGATAAATGATTCAATGGACAAATAAATGAACAAATGGTAAATAGTTAAATCGTAAATAGCATGATTTATATTTTCTGTGCGCCGTCGGGTAGCGGCAAATCTACGATGGTCAACCATCTGCTGACCAAACATCCGAACTTGTTCGAGTTGTCTATCTCATGCACTACGCGCGCGCCGCGTGGTCAAGAGGTGCATGGTCGCGAGTATTATTTCCTCACTGTGGACGAGTTCAAGAATCGTATTGCCAACAACGATTTTGTAGAGTACGAACAGGTGTACGAAGGTCTCTATTACGGCACGCTCAAGGAGGAAATAGAGCGCATTGAGAAAGCCGGTAAACAGGTGCTCTTCGATGTGGATGTCAAGG
>JAEEHO010000111.1 GCA_016280845.1 Paludibacteraceae bacterium
AGGAATATACGCTGGTCAGCATTGCCGACTATGTGCTCTCTCACACACCGGGCAATACGGTCAGCAATCTATCTTCATCACGCGCACTGAGCGACATCACACGCGCGCACGGTTGCTCATATAGCGCAGGCGCAGTGGGCGAGGTCAATGTGGTGACGGAGATGAAGCGCACTAACGCCATCATCGGTGGCGAAGGCAACGGCGGTGTCATCTATCCTGAGTGCCACTACGGCCGCGATGCACTGGTGGGCGTAGCGTTGTTCCTCTCGCTGATGGCCAACACAGACAAACGTGTGAGCGAGATTCGCCGTTCGCTACCGGAATACAGCATCAGCAAGAACCGTATTGACCTGACGCCGGACACGAACGTAGATGCACTGCTGGCACGCGTCAAAGAAGTTTTCCGCAACGAGCGCGTGGACACACGCGACGGCGTGAAGATTGATTTTGCCGAGGGATGGGTTCATCTGCGCAAGAGCAACACCGAGCCGATCATCCGCGTCTATTCGGAGGCGGCTACGATGGACGAAGCCAACGCCCTCGCACAAAAAGTGATTGATATCGTAAAAGGATGAATATAGTAGTAGTAAATGACGATGGTTGGGGAACGGCCGGCATACGCCTCCTGGCGCGCGAGATGACGCGCCTGGGGCGTGTGACGGTGGTTGCCCCAGACGGACCGCGCAGCGGGTACGGAGCGTGCATATCGGTCACCGAGCCTATCACGCTCAGACGTGTTGACGAGCACGACCTGAACGGAGCCGAGGTGTTTGTCACCAACGGCACACCGGCAGACTGCGTCAAGTTGGCACGCGAGGTGCTCTTTGCCGACCGACAGATTGACCTGTTGGTATCGGGTATCAACCACGGCAGCAATGCCGGTATCAACGTCATCTATTCGGGTACAATGGGCGCATGTCTGGTGGCAGCGGAGAAAGGTATTCCGGCTATCGGATGGTCCATCAATGACCACCACATGGATGTGGATCTCCACTGGTTGCAGACATACCTGTACGATGTAACCAAGCACCTGCTGGACGAAGGATTCGGACCGCGCATGTGCTACAACATCAATGCCCCGGTAGGCGAGATAGAAGGTATCAGATGGACGCGCCAATGCAATGGTCACTGGCAAAACGAACTGGTGGCTGCTGTGGATCAACCAACGCCTGCAGATTGCCTCGGCATATGGAAACTGGCAGGACAGTTCGTCAACGAAGAACCGGAGGCTTCGGATACAGATATATGGGCGATAGATCATCAATTATTATCGATCACACCAACAACAATTGATTTGACACACTATGGATCGCTTTGACCGTTATTGGATAGGTATCGTCATCGGACTGATACTGCCCGCAGCCTTTGGACTGGCGTTTATCGAAGTAGAGGACTTGTGGTATCCGCTAAAGATGCTATATTTCGATGCAGGTAGTGTACTGAACAAGTTGCTACTTGTCAGTGTTTTTCCGGACTTGGCGCTCATCTTTGTCTTCTACACTACAGACACATGGAAATTAAGTAAGGGCGTCCTTATCGGCGCCCTTCCCTATATACTCGCCTCCATTCTGGTGACGATGTGATTACGTATTTTCTCTCGTTGAAATCGAGTGATTAGTAGTTCAGCGCGAAGACTACGCGACCTGCACTCGGCTTGCCGGTAACCATACAGGTTCCCGGTTCGTTTTTGTGCCCCGGCAGGTCTGCCAACGGGATGCAACGGATAGTGGCTTTGGTCTCGTCCTTGATGCGCTGCTCGGTCTCGGCTGTGCCGTCCCAGTGAGCGAGGAGGAAACCACCCTTCTTCAGTTCCTCTTTGAACTCCTCGTAGCTATTCACCTCGCGGGTGTTGGCAATACGGAAGTCGAGCGCTTTCTTCAGCAGGTTCTGCTGAATCTCCTCCAACAGATTCTTGACAATTTCTACGATTCCATCGAGCGAAATAGTCTCTTTGGTCTGTGTATCACGACGTGCGATCTCGATGGTGTTGTTCTCCAGATCGCGACCACCCATAGCCAAACGAACAGGCACACCCTTCAGCTCGTAGTCAGCGAACTTGTAACCCGGAGTGTACTTATCGTCGGTATCCACCTTGACGCGAATGCCGAGGGCCTTCAGTTGGTCAGCAATCGGGTTGAGTTTAGCCATCAGTTCAGCCAGTTGCTCTTCCTTCTTGTAGATCGGCACGATAACCACTTGGATCGGAGCCAGATGCGGCGGCAGAACGAGTCCGTTGTCGTCCGAGTGGGTCATGATGAGTGCACCCATCAGACGGGTTGATACACCCCAACTGGTTGCCCATACATATTCGTATTTATTCTCCTTGTTGAGGAACTGTACATCAAAACTCTTGGCGAAGTTCTGACCCAGGAAGTGACTCGTGCCTGCCTGCAGTGCCTTACCGTCCTGCATCATCGCTTCAATACAATACGTATTCAATGCACCTGCAAAACGCTCGTTCGGGCTCTTCACACCTTTCACTACCGGAATAGCCATTACGTTCTCTGCAAAGTCCGCATAGACATCGAGCATCTCGCGTGCGTAGTCTTCTGCTTCCTCTTTGGTTGCGTGAGCCGTGTGACCTTCTTGCCAAAGGAACTCTGCCGTTCTCAAGAACAGACGCGTACGCATTTCCCAACGCATAACATTACACCACTGGTTGCAAAGAATCGGCAGGTCGCGATAGGATGAGATCCAGTTCTTATAGGTGGACCAGATAATGGTCTCACTCGTCGGACGAATAATAAGTTCTTCTTCCAGTTTTGCTTGCGGGTCTACCACTACACCGCGACCGTTCGGGTCGTTCATCAGACGGTGGTGGGTCACTACCGCACATTCCTTTGCAAAACCCTCTACGTGCTCTG
>JAEEHO010000112.1 GCA_016280845.1 Paludibacteraceae bacterium
AGAAGAACAAGCCCGCATAGAGAAAGAACGCAAAGAGCGTGAGGCTGCTGAGGCGGCAGAGAAAGCCAAGCAAGCCGAGGCCGTAGCAAAGGCCAACGCAATGGGTTCGCTCTTCGGCAAGACCGGCAATACCAGCGGTTCGGGCGACGGACAAGGTAACGGCCAGAAGGGTAATCCTATCGGCCACGGATCTTCGGGTAGCGCCAACTGGTCGCTGTCGGGCCGCGGCTTGAAGGGTTCGCTGCCACAGCCGTCAAACAACTTCAACCAAGAGGGGCGTGTTATTGTCGAGATACGCGTTAACGCAGCCGGACATGTTGTGTCGGCGTCGATCAAGGGCGGAACAATCTCGGACAAGAAAACCCAGGAACTCGCACTCGAAGCAGCCCAAAAGGCTAAGTTCACCGAGGGCGATCATGATCAGATCGGAACAATCACCTATAATTTCAAATTCAATTAATCGTTAAACTACACGAACGCGAGATGAATTACTTATTTTTGGACAATGGATTCGAAGAAATCGAGGCAATAACGACGATCGACCTTTTACGTCGTGCCAATATTGCTCTGACAACGGTTTCTATCACCGGTAACCCGATGGTTCTCGGTGCGCACAACATTGCTGTCGAGGCGGACGGACTGATCGGTGATGTCGATTTCTCGGACGCCGAGATGTTGATTCTTCCGGGCGGACAAACCAAGTTGGGCGATTGCTCCGCGCTATGCGAACTGCTAGTAGAACACAACAAAGCCGAAAAGCCGATTGCTGCCATTTGCGCTGCTCCGATGGTATTGGGCAAACTGGGCATCCTGGAGGGTAAGCAAGCTACTTGCTATCCCGGCTGTCAGGAACCGCTTGGCGAGAGTTATGTAGGCGGCTTGGTTGTAGAGAGCAAGAATATTATCACGGCCAAAGGTCCGGGCCTCTCGTCCGATTTCGCCTTCTGTATCATTGAGCACATCGCAGGTAGCGATGTCGCTGATCAGGTTTACGACAAGGCTCAATATTGATAAAAGGGGACAGAAGTAGCCCATAAGGAACAGATATACCGAGGGTATAGTATCCTTCTGAGATCAGCCGGTGGTTGAAAAACCATCGGCTTTGATTATGATTGTTTGAGAGATGGAAAATCAGATGATTACTTCTTCTCTTTTTTGTTCTTCTTGATTTCCTTTTTGGCAGCACGCTCTTCTTTGGAAGGAACATCGAAATCTTTCTTCCACATGAAACCTACGCCCTGCATAGTAGTAGCTTGACGAAGCGAGTATTTATCCACAGTATGAGTGTAGCCCTTCAAACGCCACTGACCGTCTTCGGTCAAGAGCAGTTCAATATCCAGGTCACCAAAGAACGGCTGGTTGGACACATCATTATAGCGATAACCCACGTTGCCGTTAATAACCAGACGATCAACAGGGTGCAATTGGAACTGCGCTTCGTACTCCTGACTGGCGTCTGCTCCTTCGCCATCGCGACGAATAGCCACACCCAGCGTCAGCACATCAGTCAGTTTGCCCAACCATGAGTTGATCTGTCCCGTCACTGTACTACTGAGCAACGAATAGGTGGAGTTGAGTGTTGCATACTGCGCCTGGCTCATATAATCGGGTGTGAAGAAACGACCGAAGACAAGCAAGTAAATAACCTGACGCATCAGCATCTCGTCGGTATTGATTACCTGGCGCACTTGCTGCTGGATAGTATGGTCGCTCAACGGCAGATCGAGCGAGAAACTGAGCACAGGATTGCTGAGCATACCCGTCATGTGCAGGCATGTGAGCACAGGTATGTTACTACGTGTCGTTCCCACTTGTTCGATCTCATCACCAAAGAGGTCCTTGAGGTTCGCCGTCACCTTGTACTGGGCCGTCACATCCAGTTGCGGATTAGTTGCATCACCGGAAAAGACAATAGTGGAACCATCTGCCACATTAAACTCGCGGCGGATAACATTAGCAACCGTATAACTGAGCGTACCTTGCTCTATATCAAGTGTTCCAAGCAAGCGCACATCGCTGGTCTCGGTGTCGTATGTCATTCGCAGAGCTCCGTTACAACGTCCCTGAATCATATCACCCGTACGTTCGCCGAGCACTAACTGGCAAAGCAGTTTAGGGTTGACCTCTATATTCAATGTGAGCAAACAGCGAGCCGCACGTTTCCACTCAGAGTCGTCCTCTTTCTTTTTCTTCTTTATAACGATATCAATATTGTCCAGGTCAGTCTCAACAGGCTCTGCCTCTTCTTCCTCTTGCTGCAGCGTCGCACTATCGGCACGCGTAATGAAATGGATGAAGTTGGACTCGTACGCATTGGAAGTATTATCGAGACTGAGACGGAATCGCGACTTACCCGCAGTCACAGCATCGGCATTGACATATATATTCGCTTCATCGCCCGTTATATCGGCATGTCCGGTACCATAAACGCGTCCCTGAAGCATTTCTCCTTCCTTGTCCGGTAGGTTGAACACCAATGCTTCGCGTGCATCCACATGCAAGTCCAGTTTGAAATCATGGAACTGTTCGTGATAAATACCTCCGTTGATCACAGCCGGGTGACCCTCTGCATCAGTCAGGTGCACATTCGGGAAACGTATAGCCGTTGTGTCCATGATGATACTATCGCGGTGAATCGTATAACGGCAACCCGTCCAAGGTAATGTCACCGACGCCTCTTGTGCAGCCGCACGGACGAGTACGTAGACACTCTCTTTCTTACCGCCTACACACACATGTCCGCTGGCATGTCCCTGTAGGTTGTCAATGACAGTGGATGTCCAGTGGTTGACAAAAGCCAGAGGTACCGAGTCGGCCTGCATATCCAGTTTCCATCGACCTGAACGATCAAAGAGAGAAGCCTCTCCGTTCAGATCCACCATCTTACGTTTGCCGCGAAATACATCTGCGTGGAATCGCAGTTGGTCGCGCAGATGCAGATCGACATCCGCGTTGCCGAAATAGCAGTTATTCAGGCCCATCGAATCCACGTGGATCTTAGCATCCATACTCGGCTTGCGGAAAACGGAAGTCACATCCGCAGTGCCCGTCAGCAAGCCGTTGAACATGATGGTCTGAACCGGTAGAACAAAGGGAACAACGTACGCGGCATCGATACCCTTCAGATCCACTGACAGAACGTCCGACGCACGCGGAGAACCCGTTCCGTGGGCAAACAGATGCTGGCCGCTACCCTCAAAAGCGAAATGCTCCACCTGCAGCGAAGTATCCGCTACGCAATAGGAAATATGGCTGTCACCTACCCTATAGAGCGAGTCACGCAACATGAGCGTACTCGGTCGGATATGCATATCAATCAAGGGTTTCTTGTTATACGTAGTGAAATGCGTAATCATGTGCAGATCGCCTCCATAGGCTCCTGCACGCTGTGCATTCAGTAAGGCACGTTGTTGGTCACGCCAATCGAGTTTGCTCAACGCGCGCTGCAGTTGACGCGGCGTCAGATTGCGCCATCCCTCGGGCAACTGCGCGTCCAACTCAGCCTGCTGACGCAAGGTGACGTGCGACAATATCGTATCACGGAATGCGAGACAGGAGAAGGCTGTTTGCATCTGATGAGCCTCAGCCGCCACACTCAGTGACTGGCCCGAGCCGGACATATTTCTGTTATGGATCAGCGACTCAACCGTTCCGGCAATAATAGTCAGGTCGTGCAGCGGTGTGTTCATCGCACGCACGCCGGGGGCATGAAAGATCATCTCCACATGCGGTTCGCCCTCTTGAGGTATATCCACCGACGCATCCAGCGTAGGATGGTCGCTCAGCACCAACGGCGCAGTGAACAGTCGTTGCAGATCGCGCAGACGATGGCCGTTGGCCAACAAATTAATATGCACATCCTGAGGCTGTTTGGCCGGAGCCTGTACTGCGGATGGCAAATAATGGTGTATCAGCGATTGCATAGCCGGTGCTATATCGACGTAGCGGAATATGCCGTCCACCTGTGCCGTCAGATAGTCGCTCTTGAGCGTCATAGCCTTGCTGTTGTCAGCCGAAGCGGAGACAAGCAAAGTCATCTTCTGCATCTGGATAGAGTCTTTGGCTGTTGCCAGGAAGAGCGAATCGAGCACAACATGACCGCTCATGCGATCGAGGTTGCCGCCGCTCATGTTCATCGACAACTTGAAGTGGGTGCGCAGATCGGAACCCAGCGAGGCTATACCAAGCGGCGCCGAATCGAAATGACGGCAGTTGATATCGAAATTGACCTCCGGACATTTCTCCTTGATATTGACCAAACCGTTGAAGGTCAACTTGAGATGCTTGTCATCTATACCGAAACGACCCTCGTAGCGCGTCGGCGCGTAGCGGCCGTCGATGGTCAACTCGTCGTAGACATATCCGCGATAGATGAGGTCGCTCACTTTGCCCTTGATATTGCCTCTCATCTGTCCGTCCGCAAGACGGCCTTTGCTGCGCACATCGATGGTAGCCGACTCCAGCCCGGGCACACCCAGCAACGTGCCGAATTGGTAATTGCGCGTCTCGACCGCAGCATCGTAATCAACATTGCTGAAGGTGGAATCGCTACGGAAAGTACCGTCCGTGGTGATCGTTCCCAAGGCGGTACGGAAAGCACCCTGCAGGTGTATATCATGCAGATAGCCCACAGCCAGACCACGATAATGGATACCGCCCAGATTGTGCAACTGGGCAGGCAGAGTGATCGATTTGCGAGTCAGTTGAGAGAGAAAATCCTGCAGTATAGGAGCAGTCGTGTATATATCCTGGAAATTGGCACGCAGATACAGATTGTTGATATCGGGCAGACCCTTAACATACAGATCGCCGGAAAAAACTTCCTGATTGTCATACTGCACGGTCAGTCCGTTGGCACAAAGGGAATCGAGACGGCCGCTCAGTTCGCCCTGCATACATATTCTGCGCTGCAGACCGGCCAACTGGGGAACCAACAGTGCCAGATCAGCAGGAACCAGACAAGCCCCGTGCAGTTGCACCTTGAAATCAATATCGTGTGCCGATTGGGTCAAATAAAGTGTATCACCGGCAGGATAGTGCACCTCGATACCGCTGAGATTACAATATGAACGCGGCAGTTTGACCGACAGTTTGGGCGTAGCCAGCATGGTATCGTTGAAGATGACATGCGCCTGCATACCTTCGACAGTGAAAGTCTTGTCGTTGTTCTTCCGACGCAAGCGTCCTCTCAGTTCGCGGACCTCGGCATCCAACACCTCCTCGGTCAGTTCGTTCAGGTCCATTCGAGCGGTCTCAATGTGGCCGTTCCAGTCTTGCACTCTCGCGCGCAGATTGTCTACGCGAATATCCTTGACGGACAAGTGCAACGGATTGTCGTTCTTGAACACATCGGCAAGGAACTGATAATTCCACACGCTGTCAGGTAGCATATAGGCATTAAGCACGGCATCGTTGACACGCACTTGCGAGAAACGAACTGCATCTTCGCGCAACAACGCCAGCGGGCGGAAGTGTGCGTACACTTCGCCTATGTATGCCAATGTGTCGCGTTGCTGGTCTTCCACGTACACATCCGTTATGCGCACGCGTACAGGAAAATGATACTCCACTCCTCCGACATGTGCGCTGGAACCCAACGAACGAGCGAACTCGCTCGTTATCAGTCGGGTCAGCGCTGTCTCTACCTTGTTATTCAGCAACACTGCAACGAAAATGACGCCCACCAGCAGAAGGCTGGCGAGCGACACACCTACTATGTGCAGTGTACGCTTCATCGGGGAATATGGTTAAGTTGCCTTAATGGCTTATAGTTGGCTCATCACCACCTCACCAACCGCTTGTAGCGTCGTAGGGCAGATGTTTTCCATATCATCTTGACGTGTGTGCCACCAGGACGGGAAACCTGTAGCATTGCGCACATCGTAGTGGATGATATCCACGCAAGGGATACCGGCTACGGCGTTCACGTAGTAGTGATCGTCTGTAATAGGATAGCACTGCTGGTTGCTGAACATAGCTCCGTAGCCCAGTTGCTCAGCCGCACGCCATATCTGTTGTTGGTAATTAGAAGCATATTGGGTCGAGTACATCTCCTTCGGGAAGAATGCGTCCGGCGCGCCTACCATGTCGAGCAGAATACCGTATTGGTACTGCTGAGCCAGATTGCCACCTGCCGATTGTATATTGGCATAGTTAGCAGCCCACAGTTGCGAACCGAGACACCATGTATTCTCACGCTCCTGGCCGGTATAGAACTGCGGCGTACCCATATCTTCGCAATCAAAGAAGACAATATCCACAGGTGTCTTGAAGGTTGAGTCTGCGATCTTGTTTCCCAACTGACGGGCAACCTCAAGCAACACACCCACTCCGCTGGCGCCATCGTTGGCTCCGGGCACATTGTACTGGCGGTCTTCGTATTGCTCTTCTTCATCGCACCAAGGACGTGTGTCGTAGTGCGCAGTCAGCAGAATACGCGGACGGCCGGCAGTCTCCGGCGTGGAGAAATGACCGATGATATTGAATATCTGCTGCGGATTGTTACGATAGTCGGGCAACTGACCTTTCTGCAATTCCACCGTTGCACCGCACGCACGCAACTGTTCGATCAGCCATACTGCGCACTGCATATGCGCTGCACTATTCGGCACACGAGGACCGAACGCCATCTGTTTCTCGATATAACTATATGCTGAGTCAGCGCAAAAAGCCGGCCGAGTTTCCTTGACCGGCTTTTTTGCACATGACGCTAGGAGGCAGACAATGCCTGCCACCAAGTAAATACAATATTTATTTAAATCTTTCACTCTTGTCTTATTAAAAAACTCTCGCCTTACTTCACATTCATTTCGCTAACGCTGGTGTGATTCTGGATAGCACGAATGGTCTGTGCAATAGGCACTGCCAGGCTGGCGATATGCAGTTTCGGGCAATCGATATCCTTTGGAATAGAATCGGTGCAAACCAGTTCCTCCAGAGTGCTGTTGTTGATATTCTCTACTGCGTGACCGCTGAGCACACCGTGAGTTACAACTGCACGCACGCTCTTGGCTCCGCCTGCCATCATCACCTCTGCAGCCTTGCACAATGTACCTGCAGTATCGGCGATATCATCCACGATGACAACATCCTTGCCATAAACATCACCCAGCACACGAATCTCTGACACCTTGTTGAAGTCCGGACGATTCTTGTAGCAAATCACCATAGGCACCTCGCGGTTGGTCAGCACGTGCAACTTCTTCGCGAAATTAGACGCACGTTTCGAACCACCGATATCCGGCGATGCGACAATCAGTTTCTTCAGATTGAGCGCTGCCACATAAGGAGCCAATACGTTCGAACCGTAAACGTGATCTACCGGGATATCAAAGAATCCCTGGATCTGATCGGCATGCAGGTCCACTGTAATCACACGGTCTGCACCGGCTACCTGCAACATGTTCGCTACCAGTTTTGCTCCGATTGACACACGCGGTTTGTCCTTGCGGTCTTGACGTGCCCATCCGAAATACGGTATTACGGCAATTACTTTGTAGGCACTTGCACGCTTTGCAGCGTCAATCATCAGGAGCAATTCCATTAGATTGTCGCTCGACGGACAGGTCGATTGAACCAGATAGACCGACTGACCGCGGACAGACTCCTCAAAATAGGTACAGAACTCGCCGTCAGAAAAACGGTCAATGTGCAACTTGCCCAATTGGCAGCCTAATTCGTCGCAGATGCGCTGCGCCAATGCTTCGCCTTGTGAACCGGCAAAGACTTTAAATTCATTTGTTTCCATAGACATCGGCTATTAGCTTTCAGCTGTTAGCTTACTTCTTTGATTAATTGTTGTTTGATTAAATTGACTGATTAATTAAAATATTAATTAATTTTGTTTCTTCTTCTTTTTCTGGTTTCCCATAGGCTGATTAGGCTGAGCCATCAAGCGCTCGAAAGCGGGCGAATCACAGCTCAATTGACCATTCGAGAGGTGGATGATATCCTCTCGCACACGATTAATACCGGACTCTTGGTCACGATTCCACACCAAGTTACGTTGACGCATACATTGCGCGATGTACACCTCCAGCGAGTTGCGCTCCTGCGGGTTCTCCAACGTTGCAGCGTATTGAATCATATCTTGCACGATACGGCCGTAATTGCGCATCTTAATCGGTGTAGCGTTTCTATTTAGATGTTGTGTCATAGCTTTTTTTGTTTTTAATAGAGCGGTCTTATTTCTTACGTATCAAATAAATCATCGTCGGGAAATGGTCGCCGTAGCCGTTCTGCCATACTCCGCCTTTGGTTGTACGTAGCGGCGTGCCCTTGTCCTTACCTTCCTGTACGGTCAAGAACGGTTTGTTGAAGATCTGCGGTTTCCAGTAGGTCCAACTGCCCGATTCCAACTTGGTGTTCATCAACGGCTCGTTGATGATAATCTGGTCGAACAAGTTCCATCCGCCGTTGTACGCCAGCGAACCCGTTCCGTTATCCAGAATCTGCCACATGGTATTGAAGAATCCTTTCGGTTCAACCTCGTCACGATGTTTGCGTGCTTTGAGCACATCCTTGCAACTATGATTATACGGATCGTCGTTCAAGTCACCCATGATGATTATCTTCGCTTGCGGTTCCTTGGCATAAATCGAGTCGCATATCTTCAGACAAAGCATAGCGGCCGTATCGCGCCCCGGACGGCTGGACAATTCTCCGCCGTAGCGGCTCGGCCAGTGATTGACGATGATATGTATCTTCTCCGGTTTGCCGTCGCCCAACAGATAACCTGAGACGCACAATTGCAGACGCGTCTTGATCTCGCCGCCGTCGGCATAGTGCGCTTTCAACTCAAACCCATTCACTTTTGTCGGTTTGAAAAGCACCGTGTCATACAGAAAACCCACATCCACACCACGGCGGTCCGGACCCTCTTGCAAAATAGGTTTATAGCGGCGACCGTAAGTATTGTTGGTCTCTGCACACAAGTCATACAGACATCCTATATTCTCCACCTCAGCTACACCGACACATGCGGCACCGCGCGGATCATAATCGGTTCCCAGGGCTGCTACTGCCTCGCCCATTTTCTTAATCTTGTTCTCGTACTTGTAGCTTGTCCACTTCATACCGCCATCCGGCAGGTACTCGTAGTCATTCTTTCCTTCGTCGTGAATCGTATCGAACAGGTTCTCTAAGTTATAGAACGCAATACATCGCACGTACTGTCCCTGTCCCGAATTCTCCACCGGCTTTTTCTTGTCGGCGGCATTCAGCGTACCGCTCATTGCCAGTAGCATTGCTGCCACCCAAAGAATAGTGTGTTTCATAGAGTATCTCGTGTAATATTAAATGTTAAATGATAGTTTTTTCAAAAAAACGCGACAAAGGTAGCAAAAAAAAATGACATACACAAGAGTGTATGCCAAATTTCGTGATTTTGTTATCTAATTATTGCATATTTGTATCCAAATCAGGGCACTTTCGGATATCAGCAATTATTGCTTCATCGGCCGGCAACCAACGCACAGACGACAAATCATCTCTATACAACCATTTAGCCGCCTCGTGCTCTTTGAGTGTGACCGAACCGTTCAGTCTGCATTGAAAGCAATGCATGGTTAGGTGGAACTGCGGATAATCGTAATCGACGGTACGAATCAGTTCGCCCACCTCTATCTCCGCATCCAGTTCCTCGCGTATCTCGCGTTTCAGCGCCTGTTGCGGTGTTTCGCCGACTTCTATCTTTCCGCCGGGAAACTCCCACCAGTCCTTCCAATCGCCGTATCCGCGCTGCGTAGAGAACACTCGCCCTTCGTCGTCAAGTATCACCGCCGCTACTACTTCTATCGTCTTCATCACTTGGAGAAATACTCGTCCATCTGTTCCTGACGAACAGCGTCACGCACGTCCTGATTAGAGTGCATGCCTTGATATACTTCGTAGTGCTTACCGAAGATACGTTTTGCGCTTGCCTCATTCTTAGCACCGTCCACAGTCTGTTCAAACGATTTGACTGCGTACTGATTGCCATCTTTAATCAAAGTCAGGCGTCCGGCATGGTTGCCTCCGGAGACAAACTGCAATGACTCTTCTTCTCCGCGGTTATACCATTCTACCCAGAAATCGCCCCAAACAGTCATCGTTTGTATCGAGTCCACCTCTTCCTCTGCCACTATCATCAATGTCGGGAAGCACAAATCGCCCTGCTCGTACTTCGGTCCTATCTCGCTCACCAGATAATCAAAGATAGCCGCACGCACAGCCTGCTCCTTCTTGTTATTGGCAATATAATTGATACAATCCGCCTTGTGCCCGTCGAAGTCCGATATCAACCATTCTTCGTTGACACGCTCCATGTAGAGACTATGTTCTTCGTATCTGTCTTCTCCATTGTCTTCCGACTGATATCCGTCCTCCCATGTCTGGCGCACACGGATTGTGGCTACCGCATGATTCTCGTCGGTCAGTTCAACGCCAATCACCTCATACTCAGGCACCGTACCACCGTTGCCGGTCACAAAATAGTAGAGCCACTCATGGTCCATAGCTTCGTGCGCAGGCAGATTGAACATCGTGTCGAGCACGTTATAGAAATCTTCGGTCATGTAGTACCGCGAACATTTTTTCAACTCATGGTCAGGTATATACTGACACAACTCTGCAGCTCTTTGTTTGAGCTGCTCCTGCGTGTTGTCGCACATGTTGAGTGCCAACGCCGCACATACAAAAAACAGTATTCTTCTCATATCGGTATAAATTGGTTTGTTGTTTTCCGCTGCAAAAATACAAATAAAAATCGACATACACAAATGTATGCCGACTTTTTCAAGACAATTCTATGGTTTGTGTAAGTGTATCGCTACTGCTTTCAGCGTTTGCCACCCTGCTCTATCGGTCAGACGAAGCATGAAATGGTAGTCGCCTTCTGCCGCATCTGCCGGCACGGGTATCTTCTGAATCACCGTGTCGCACTTCAGTCCGCGCGCAATGACAAAGTCCTGGTTATACACCCATGCTTTTTCCACATTGCCATGCTCGTGCTGCTCTTCGTCGCAGTCGACACTCGATGTACCGTGCGTGTGATGGTCGAAATTATTGTGAATCTCGATATTGTAATTGCCCAACTCTGCGTCATCTTCGCACACAAAATGCACATAGATGGTATCTTCGAGATAATAGATATCACAATCTGCCGGCAGAAAATCCGCCTCGCTGATGGTTGGCGGAGTCAGGTCTTTCTGCTCGTTGCACGAATGGAGCGCTACAGTCATCGCAGTTGCAGATACCACGAAAAGACTCATAAACAGATACTTCTTCATTTCTTTCTGTTGTTAATCGGTTGTACGTTTTGTTTGCACCAGTATTCGTCCTTCTGATACAAAGGCAATACTTTTTCCGGCACATAAAAAACCATATTCTTAAAATCCATCTTCAGTCCGTAGTCATTCCCGACTATCGGAGGTACAGCGTGCGGCATGAAGATAGATTTCAAGCGGACACAATGAAAAAAGGCATTGCCCGGAAAACGGTCGAGTGTAGCAGGCATTTGCACCTGTGTGATACCTGTGCAGAAGGCAAAAGCGTAAATATCCAGCGTGCGAAGGTCGCTCGGCAACGTCAGCGTCGTAAGCGCCAAGCAGCGACGAAAAGCAGCAAAGCCAATACGCGTAACTGCCGCAGGTATCTGCACTTCTTTGAGCGCCGAGCAGTTCTCGAAAGCACCTTCGCCTATATAGGTGATAGTGGACGGCAGAGTTATCTCCGTCAATCGCTCACGGCTGTAGAAACTGCCGTCTCCGACACCTACTACCTTGTACTTAACGCCTTTGTAACGAACGACGGCAGGCACATTCACTTTGCCTATATACGCCGTACGCTCACGTTGCACAGCCTCTTCGTCCAACTTGATCAGTTTGAGGTGTTCGGGCGTAAGTTGCTCGTTGGCATGATCGTGTCCGCAACAGTGATGATGTTGCACGCGCATCGGTTTGCCTCTTTCGCCGGTCTTTTCTTCCCAGTGCGTCACTTCCACCGTTCGCTTGGCACGATCGGTGATGTTGTAATACACTCCGTCCACCTCAAAGTCGAACGCCATGGCGCAGCAAGGTACAAGACAGAGCAGCAATGCTATTATCAGTGTCCTTTTCATTTGTAAGAATTAATCTTCGTCCTCTTCTTCTGCAGTTAGCGCTTTGGTTGCTACGGTCTGCAATTTCTCTTGGTCGGTTACTATCATTCGCAACAGATCGTTCTCCTGTACCTTGCTGTCGTTGATGTCGATGTGCTCGTGAAACTCAGGAATATTCAGTTTGCCGACATACTTGCTATCCGTAAAGTCCTTTGCCAACTTGATTTGACCGTTCTCTGCATCGCATATCTCAATGCGGATAGACTGTGTTTTGTTCGGACAATCGATGTCTGCCTCAACGCAGATATAGGTTCCTTCGATGTTTGCTTCGTTGATATTTACTGCCGGTTTGTTCTTAATGTCATTGCATGAAACGAGACTGAGTACAAGAACCATTGTAAGACTAAAAATTGACTTTTTCATTGTTGTAATTGTTTTTTAATAGGGTTGCTAAAACTCCACACTCAACATGGCCGACAGATTCCATCCCGCTTCGGGAATATCTATCAGCCGGTAATAACTGGTGTGGTCATAATATTTGGTATTCAGTATATTGTCCGCCTGCAAACTGATGTTCATTGCGCATTTGGTCAGTTCGAAACGCTGTCCCACACTGAGATTGAACGTCCACCATCCGTCCGTCGGTTTCTCCGGAGGCACAATATCATATTGTGCTCCGCAGATACGCACATTCACAGCAGCATAGCCGTTCCATTTACGATTTGACGATTGACGATTTACGATTGGATCCCAATGGAACTTCAGCTCGGGCATCAGTCGCCATGGCGGCGAGAACGGCAGTCCGTAGCCGGCTTTGTCACCGCTTAACTGCCGCGCGAACAAGTATTCTCCCTGCAGATTGATATCCAGATGAGTCCAGGGTCGAACAGTCAACATCACTTCGCCGCCCGCACGGATAACCCGCGACTGATTGTACTGATACAGTTGCAACCCTTCGCGATACTCGGCCGTCGGATTCAGATAGATATAGTTAGGGAAATAACCCACAAACGGATCAACCTGCACATGCACAAAACGATTCTCCCACGCAACTGACACATCCGCCTGATAACTCTCTTCCGGTTGCAATGCGCTGTTTCCCGCTTCATAACGGAAGATATGGTAGTTGATGCCGTCCGCTCCCAGTTCTTTGGCTATCGGCGTACGAAAAGCCTTGCCTATGTTCGCTCTGACGAGCCAACCGTCAGCTTGGTAACGCATTCCGAGCGACCATGTAAAACTGTGAAAATCGCGCATCGTCTCTGCAGAACGAGTCTTATAGACCGTCGTATCGCCTACAGGCGTTACGTACCAGTCCTGATAAGAACGGATGTGCATGTGCGCATAGTCGTAGCGCACGCCCGCGTCGAGTGTCCATCGGTTATTGACGCGCCACTCTTCGCCGGCATACAAGCCGAGGCTGTACTGCTCGAAATCCGGGATGATAAATCCCCACCCGCTCCTTCTATTATGTTGCAACTCGCTCTGCAAGCCGAGACGCAATGTGTGATGAGTTGCCACATTCCATTTGGCCGCAGTCTGCAAACTGGCTGTATGCTTGCTGAACTGTCGTTCGAGTGCGTCCGGCGGCGTTGGCATATAGCCGTGTGACACCGGTTCGGATTCCTCGCGACGCAAGTTGTGCTGCCATGCCGCGTTGACTTCGATACCCCAGTTGTCGTGACTGAAAGCCGAGTGCCAGAGAACCTTCAGATGGTTCACTTCCTGACACGGCAAATCTATATCACGCCGACTGCGGTCGTAGTCTATATCCGACAAACGCACTTCCAACCCGTGCGCGTTAGCAAAGAATCCGCTTTGCGCCCAGGTCTCGTAGATACGAATACAACTATGCCAGTGATACGTGGTGTATCCAAGCACAAGCGAAGCGTCCGCTTCGCGACCGGCAGTATTGCGCAGCGTGCGTTTATATAAAGGAATACGATATGAATAATACTCGAAACTGTCTGCCGGAACGCTGTAGTCTGCATAGTCCTGATACGTAGCATTGGCCCGCCAATAGAACGTACCGCCTGCCGGCATTTCTTTCTTGCCGTTCAGCAATGCCGATGCGCCGAAAAGCATATTGTTGCTACGTGCAAAGACACAAGCCTTACCGCTAAAAGCGTTTTGAGGCTTCGCTCCCGACGATAGCAGCAACACGCCTCCAATAGCATCGGAGCCGTACAACAGCGCAGACGCGCCTTTGACAATCTCTATATGATCCACCGCGAACCGATCTATCTCCAGTCCGTGGTCATCGCCCCATTGTTGCCCTTCGTGGCGAATACCGTCATGCATGATAGCCAGGCGGTTGAATCCCATACCACGAACGGCCGGTCTCGATTGACCGGATCCGATGGACGAAGCCTGCACACCGGCGATGGCATCCAGACCTTTTGCCAACGAAGTCGGTACTTGTTGGTTCAGTCGGTCGGATTCCACAGTTATGCTGGTCTGCGAACTAATAGGATTAACATGCCTATGCGTGGCGGTAACCGTCACTTCGCTCAAGTGGAAATCGCTCGTATCGAGCGGTGCCACCATGCCTACGGACAACAATACGGCGCCTAAAATGGAATGTAACATTTTGTGCCGTTTGTATGATGAATACTTGTTTTATCGAGCCCAAGGTCTTAAGCCTCGGGCATAAGTATTCAGCACGCGGGAGGACCACGCAGAGAAACAACATCCGTCGAAACGGCGGTGTAAGAAAAAAGAAAGAAACTGCGCAGAAGGACAAAACTCATCGGAGCCTCAACAGCCACAACGGCCGTTTGCGCCAACTGCGGAGCTATAGAGAATTGACAAATGGGACAATCATCGGCTTCTGCCACCGTCACATCGGCGATAGGCAGACATGCAGCACAATGATGGTCATGGTGGTGATGATCTTTGATCACCATCATGCTACCGAAAGCGATTAGCATCGCCACGGCAAACAGACTATGTACCCACTTTTGTCTCATCATTGAAATTCGGCGCAAAATTACTACACTAGGTGTTCCCGTTAAGCGGGAAAACCGCTACAGGGAAAAGGTATTCCTTTGCGGCTGCAAAAGTACTACTATTTTTTCGAATACGCAAATATTGAGCGTCAAAAAATCAACTTTGCGTAAATAATGTGCATTTTCTCTATACTCTGCGTCAATTATTGTTTCCAACTATTGCACATATAAAAAATATGCTGTACCTTTGCACCAGAAAAAATACCTATTGCCGTTAAACTTAAC
>JAEEHO010000011.1 GCA_016280845.1 Paludibacteraceae bacterium
TCGCAAAGACGGAAAAAATGGTCTGCGCTCAGTTTGGAATTCAAAATAATAGCCGAATAATCCAGCGGATTGATTCGTTGTTGACGAAACTCGCGAGCTTCCAGTCCTTCGATATGAATGAACTGGTAGAAATCGCACTGAACATCAAACTGTTCTGCCAAACGGCTGTAAGGATTGTGCTCCGTTGTGGGGCTAGGTTGAGAAAAAAGGATTTTTTTTATCATATAGTAAATATCTTTTGCGCGGTTATATATACTATTCCTACCAGAGGCAATACCTCTATTGTTATATAGTGCATTAATATGTAAAAGATAGATGCTACGGATGTCGCGTACGTGCGGATACAGCGTATCAGCCATGCCAGGCAGAACACGATACATACCATTCCTACCACCCATCGGTTAACGTTCACGTTGTACCACCGGATCATTACCAGCAGACACGGATAGAGTATTATCATTGCCAGCGTCAATATGTTGGCATAGTGCTCGTGCGCTTCGCCGTAGAGACGCGAGATAGAGAACGCGTAATCCACCAACGTATTGGCTACCATCTTGAAGGCCATCATCGACAGCACTATGCCGCACACCTTCAGATAGGACATCAGGGCAAAGTGACCTGTGGTGTAAAAGCACATACACAACGCCATCGCCATCGTGCCGATACGAAAAAGGAAGATCAATATCTGGCCAAGCACGTTGTTCGGTGCTGCGTGATAGGTTCGGTTGGATCTCGCAAACAGCGAAACGGCAGCGCCTGTCAAGACGCCGGGCTGCACCACCTCGGCAAATATGGCACACAACAGCAGACCCAGCAGCAGCCAGCCTGTCCATGATGAGTAAACCAGAGATGATATGTGTGGTACAAATTCCATATCTGTCTATTTTATTCTGCCAACCAAAGGAACATCTTGTCGCCCCGGTGCAACAGCTTTTCCGTCTTGATCGAGAAATACGTTCCCTGACGCACCTCCTGCGTCGGATTACCCTTGGCGTCGCGCATTCCCTCGGCCTTACATTCATAAACGCCTGTTGTCTCGCCCGTCACGAGCAAATCCTGTCCTTCGCGAATAGCATCTACGGCTTCTACGATAAACTCTGCTACACTCAGGTTCTTAAAGAAATTGGTACACTTGGCTGCGTACACTTTCTTTCTCGTCGCCTGACTTCCGTAGTGATGATTCCATTCGCCCAAACGCTGGCCTTGGTAATAACCGTCCCAGAAACCGCGGTTGAACACGCGGCTGAGGCGCTCATTCCAGTCGGCTATCTTCGGCTCGATTCCTTCGCCATTCGCCTCTTGCCATTCGCCATTATACCATGCTTCTACGGCTTCGCGATAGCAGCGCACAACGGTGTCCACATATTCGGCGCCGCGGGCACGACCTTCTATCTTCAGAACACGCACACCGGCATCCAGCATCTTGTTCAAGAAGTGTATCGTCTTCAGATCCTTCGGTGACATGATATATTGGTTGTCAATGTCCAATTCCAAATCCGACGATTTGTCCTTCACCGTATAGCCGCGACGGCACACTTGAACGCACGCTCCGCGGTTGGCACTCATGCCGTAGTTGTTCAGACTCAGATAGCACTTGCCGCTGACGGCCATGCACAGCGCGCCGTGGCAGAACATCTCGATGCGCAGCAACTCACCTTTCGGACCGCAGATATGTTGTTCCTCTATGTCACGATGAATAGAAGCTACTTGTTCCATATTCAATTCGCGTGCAAGCACAACCACATCAGCGAATTGTGCATAGAACTTTAGCGCCTCCGTATTCGCTATATTCAGCTGCGTGGACAGGTGCACTTCCTGACCAATACTAACCGCATATTGCATGACGGCTATATCGCTGGCGATGATAGCATCCAGACCGGCTTGTTTGGCATTGTCCACTATCTCGCGCATCAGCGGCAGATCCTCAGGATACATCACCGTGTTGAGCGTCAGATAGGTCTTTACGCCGGCCTCGCGACAAATGCCCACTATCTTGTGCAAATCATCGGTCGTGAAGTTTGCCGAACTGCGGGCACGCATATTCAGATGCTCGATGCCGAAATACACGCTCGTAGCACCGGCTTCAATTGCCGCTGCCAACGATTCCCAACATCCCACAGGTGCCATTATTTCAACATCGTTACTATGCATTGTGCCTCTTTTGTTTTGTTCGTATATCAATACCAATTGTTTCTATTATTGCGCCGATTGTCTTTCGAGGTTGCTTCCTACTCACTTCGGACTCGCTTCGAGTCAATCCTAGACAATACAGCGGGTTGTTCTGAGTCAGACCTAGGTGATACCTAGGTTATACCCAGGTTATACCTAGGTTATTTAGCCTCTCTTGAGCGACTCTCACCATTCACTTATTCACCTTTCAACTTTTCAGTTTTTCCGCTTTTAGTGCACTTCTATCAAATGCTTAACTTTGTTCGGGCATTATGACCGAGACATTCTCGAGTCTGTTTCTAACCAGTCTCCTATAACATGTGACCTTCCCCCTTTATCAAATACTCCGCTATCTGAACGGCATTCAGCGCGGCTCCTTTGCGTATCTGGTCACTCACGCACCAGAAACTCAATCCGCAATCATCCGTCAGGTCTTTGCGTACGCGACCGATGAACACCTCGTCCTTGCCGCTCAGGAACAGCGGCATAGGGTAGATCTTCTTCTCTGGCTCGTCCATCAGCACGCATCCTACGCCATTCGCAAAGGCTTCCTTTGCCTGCTCCACGCTAATCGGTTTTTCTGTCTCCACCCACACGCTCTCGCTATGTGCTCTAAGCGATGGCACACGCACGCAGGTCGCACTCACCTTGATGTCCGAGTGCATGATCTTGCGCGTCTCGTTGTACATCTTCATCTCCTCCTTGGTATAGCCGTTGTCGGTGAAGACATCAATATGTGGAATCAGGTTGTATGCCAATTGGTAAGCAAACTTCTCTACTTTTACTTCCTCACCGTTCAGCACCTGACGATACTGCATCTCCAGTTCTTTCATGGCCTGTGCGCCTGCTCCGGAAGCGGCTTGGTACGTAGCCACATGCACACGACGGATATGGCTCACCTGCTCAATGGCCTGCAGCGCTACCACCATCTGGATGGTTGTGCAATTGGGATTGGCAATGATGCCGCGCGGACGAACCAACGCATCTGCTGCATTCACCTCGGGCACCACCAGAGGCACATCCTCGTCCATGCGGAAAGCCGACGAGTTGTCTATCAGCACAGCACCGTAGCGGGTGATGTCTTCCGCGTACTCACGCGACACGCTCGCGCCCGCGGAGGCAAAAGCAATATCGACGCCCTTGAAGGCGTCGCCATGTTCCAGCAGTCGAACCTCATAGTCTCGACCACAGAATGAATATTTCGTTCCAGCACTACGTGCCGAACCAAAGAGCCTGAGCTCCGAGACCGGAAACCGCCGCTGTTCTAAAACACGCAGCAGTTCCTGTCCCACAGCGCCTGAAGCGCCAACGATCGCAATTACCATACAAAGCTTATTAGGCCAGTGCAATGATAGTGTCAGCTTCGGCTACGGTGAAAGTCACCTTGCCCTCACGAGCCAGCCAACCAAGGGCTAGATAGATTTCTTCGTTTTTCAACTTGGTTGATTTCTTGAGCGCCTTGATTCCTTGAGCTCCTTTTTGCAGCGCGTTCCATAGAAGGCCTGCATTTTCGCCGATTTGTGCAATCATAATACCTAATTTTAAAAGTTGACTAATACGAGCGACATTCTATGGGGTCACTCTTCCCATTTCTTGAATATCAAGCACGCGTTGTGACCTCCGAAGCCGAAGGTATTGCTCAACGCATAGCGTATATCACGCTTCTGTGCCTTGTCAAAAGTGAAATTCAAGCGGTAGTCAATCTGTTCGTCTACATCCTCCGGATCGTGGTTAATGGTCGGAGGAATGATGCCGTCTTTCAGTGCCATCACGCACGCCATGGCCTCCACAGCGCCCGTCGCACCGATCAGATGACCTGTCATCGACTTTGTCGAATCCAGATTCATTTCGTACGCATGTTCACCAAACACACGCTGAATAGCCTTCAGTTCTGCCACATCACCCAGCGGAGTGGATGTGCCGTGCGTATTGATGTAATCTATATCTGATGATTGTATTCCTGCATCCTTGATGGCCTGGCGCATCACACGCTCCGCGCCGTTTCCGTCCGGATCCGGAGCTGTCATATGATAAGCGTCCGAGGTCATACCCTCGCCCACCATCTCTGCGTAGATCTTTGCGCCGCGTGCCTTGGCATGCTCGTACTCCTCGAGAATCAAGCAGGCTGCTCCCTCGCCGAGCACAAAGCCATCGCGCGACTTGGAGAACGGACGGCTAGCAGTTGCAGGCGAGTCATTGCGAGTGGACAACGCGTGCAGCGAATTGAATCCGCCCACGCCCGAGATAGTCACATCGGCATCTCCGCCACCGGTCAGCAGCACATCGGCATGACCCAAACGGATCTGATCGAACGCCGAA
>JAEEHO010000113.1 GCA_016280845.1 Paludibacteraceae bacterium
CACGTGGTTGGGATAATAGCAACAGTATATACGCTAAGTTCACCTATGTATATCGTCGTTTGAACGAATATACCTCATGGCCTCACTGCAAGCCGTTCTCCGTACACTTCGTTGGTTGCGGTGGTACAGCAGAGGAAACAGACTTGGTAGAGCCGGCTCGTTACCAAGGTGTTATCACTCCTGAGGCTTACGCCAGCGTTGAGTGCGCTAAACTCGGTTGGACCTTCGCAGGTTGGTACAAGCGTTCGATTGACAACGAGATCAACCAGTTGACCTTCGACCTCGTTCCGCCGAATAGCCTCTATCACCCGGCTCAGACTTCGGATACCCTCTATGCTGTATACCAGCAGAAAACCGATAAGTACAAACGTATCACCAGTACTTCTAACCTCTATTTGGGCGGTATCTATATCGTAGCAACGGCTCCGAACGCAAAGAAACCGAATATGGCATTGACCAATACCGATAACGGTGGTAACGTAACAGCCGTATATACCGACGGTACACGTGTTTATCCGGACGCTAAGGGCAATATCATCAATGAGAACCCTGCTATCGACTGGTACCTGCGTGGTCAATGGGGTGAATATGTATTCTACAACCCGGATCGTGGTGTATATCTGGATATGTACGAGCCGCGTACTTGCGGTCTGACTACTACTGAGCACGACCAGGTGGATATCACCTTCGACGAGGCCAACCCGAACAACGGCTTCAAGTTCCGCTCGGTACAGAGTATTGCTCACAACGCAAGCGGTTACAAATACTTGTCTTATAAGGATAATTACTTCCGTACCGTTCGTACCAACGAGGTTGAACCTCTGGCTATGTATCGTCAAGAGTGCTTCTATATCTCGTACCCGATTTGCCACCAAGAGGTACAAGCTATCTACTGGCGCAAGGGTGACGGCGGTGATACCGACTATCACGTAACGGTTGAGGCTTACGAGTTGGGTGGTACGCCTGATATGCACGGATCTATGGGTACTCCTAAGGAGAATGGTGACGGTACACTGGATATCCAGTACCACGCAGGTCTGCTGCCTCCTTGCTCTCGCTCGGTAATCACATGGGGTGGAGCAACTGCAGAACTCCGTATTCCGTTCATCGTCAACAAAGATATGAACTCGGCTGACCTGCTCGGTGGAATGGACTGCGATACATGTGACGTTTATGTGATGTCGGGCAATACCCTGACCATCAACGAGGATCGTACCGTACGTATCGTAACTGTTCAGGATGGCGCAACACTGAATATTCAGGATGGTGCTAAACTGCGTGCACAACAAGTAGTGCTCTTCTCGGAGGGCGACCAGAGTGCTCCTATTGTTAACCTCAATAACACCGGACGTATCGTACTGAAGAACGGCGAACTCTATGTTGATCGTCGTATAGACGAGAACCGTTGGTACTGGTTCACACTGCCGTTCGATGCCAAACTGAAGGATGTAACTTACTCCAACGAGGAGGCTAACGGTGGCGCAGCTAAATACTACGAGAACTTCTGGGTTAAGTACTACAACGGTAAACTGCGTGCGTTTGATGCAGACGGCCATGGTGGTATGCGTGAGACCTACTGGCGTAACATGCCTATCGATACTACTGTTGTTCTCCATGCCGGTCAAGGTTACCAAATCGGTATCGCAGACCAGAAGAACGAGATTCAGCACGATGGTCGTAAGCACACCAAGCGTATTATGCGATTCACTATGCGTCCTGACGGATTCCTCTGGAACAACCTCGAGCGCGGTACATCCAAAACTGCTCCTATTGAGCCGTCCAACGTTGTTGATCCACGTGTCATCGCAGACGCAGGTTGGAACCTGATCGGTAACCCGTACATGCGTACATATAATACAGGTAACGTAACCGGTAGCAACCTGGTTAACGGTGCATGGACTCAGGAACTTGATAATACCGGTAAGTGGACAGGTTACTGGATCTTGGATGATAACTACGATAAGACCATTCCTTATCTGACCATCTATAACCCGGGAACAAGACGCTATAGCCAAGTACCGGCATCTAACTACGAGATGCGTCCGAACGAGGCTGTGTTCATCCAGGCGCTCAGTGGTACACGTATCAACTTCGCTGCTAACGCAAGCATATCGTCTAAGCCGAGCAGCATGATGGTATCGCTCCACGAGGTTCCACTCCGCACAGGTATCAAGGTGAGTGGTCGCGGCGAGATGGACCGTACAGGTGTCGTACTCGATGACCAATACACAGCTGAGTACGAAATCGGTGGTGACTTGCTGAAATCGCCGAACACCTACTACGACTCTAAGATCAAGCGTAACATCTATAGTCTGGATCTCTATACCTTCAATGCAGACAAACGAATGTTGGCATTCAATGGTATGTCTGACGACGATGCTATCGAACCAATCCCTGTAGGCGTAACCTTCCCGAGAGTTGGTGAATATACCTTCTCCTTCGACGAGGAATGGTATGATAAGATTGAAGTAGATACGATGATGCTCTATGATGCTAAGTTGGGTATCAAGACTAACCTGCTCTTGAAAGACTATACCGTCAACGTAGAGAAAGCCGGTAAAGAAGATGACCGTTTCTTCCTGCTCATCCGTCGTGTTAAACGCGGAACTCCGGATCCGACTATCCCGACCATTCTGGTTAACGAGGAGAACGAGAAGAACAACGGAACCAAGATTATCCGCAATGGTATCCTCTATATCCTGCGCAACGGCAAGATGTATGATGTGCTTGGCGCAGAGGTAGAAGAATAAATCAGTCTATTGATCGATAATGAATAGTCTCAGCGGCGTGCTCATTCGAGCGCGCCGCTGTTATGTTCCGGTCATTTTATAATTGTTGCTTTTTCTGGTGTATTCGTTGGTTTATGATAGGAATTTTGTTATATCGAAACAATAGTGCTATCGTTAGGATGGTATAATTGTCATTTTGTTATTTTCGAGGCAAAATTCTAGGTTTGCAACAACCTGTATGTTTCACATTGTCACTTAAACAAGATCTCGATGTATTTCACAATGTTTCGTTTTTGACATTTTGTAATTCTGGAATTGCAAATGGTAAAATATATTTGGTAGAATGGATAAAATGCCTTATCTTTGCACCGCTTTCCTTATTCGTCTAAGACCGTAAAAACATGTAAGTACCTTGTTTTCAA
>JAEEHO010000114.1 GCA_016280845.1 Paludibacteraceae bacterium
CTCTGTACGTCGCATTCTATACTGCCTTCGTCGAAGAACGAAGCTACCATATTCACTCTGTCCTGGTCGCCGACGAGAATGATCTTATCGGCCAGGAACTCCGGTTTGAGATGTAAATGAAACGCAGAACCATCAGCGTTGATGATTAACTGCGAAGCGGGAAAAGTCTTCATGATACGTATTTACAATTTACGATGTACAATGTACAAAGGTTCATTTCCTCGTACATGCACACCAAGTTAATTCTATTATGCTTCTCCACTTGGGAAAGTCAAAGGAATGGTACTACCCGGAACAGGTCCGCCGATAGGGTTGATAGTTCCAAACTTCTTCTCATACTGCGCGATGTTGTTTTGCAGCGCACCTAGAATCTTCTTTGCCTGGTCAGGAGTAACAACAACACGTGACACGACGTTAGCCTGCTGGATGCCCGGCATCAGTTGTGCAAAATCTAGCACGAACTCGGTAGGCGTGTGCGCGATGAGCGCAAGGTTAGCAAATACACCGGTAGCTTTGTCCGGTGTAATATTGATATTCAGTTTCTTCTCTTCCATTTTGTATTCGGCAATATGAAAACCTCCTTGCCGCAAGAGGAATAAAATGTTGTTATTAATTGTTAATTACCAATTTGCGTTTCTGTTAGGCGCGATGAGCAGCCACAGGTTGACCAGCGGAAGTGTTATATCGAACCACAAGACGCTGAGCATCGAGAACCCGTGCAGGCCCATTCTGCGTGCGGATGTATTAAGGATAGCAGTCAGCAATATCCAACGTGCAAAAAACAGCACTACGGCAGCTACCAACAAGAGCGGCAACTCGATATAGAACTCGGGCAGATGAATATTGAACTCCGAGAAACAGCCTTCCATTTCGGGCAAGCAGTTGCAGACGATGATAGCCAAGAACAGCGCATAGAACAAGCCTCGTAAAAGCGGTTCGAACATCAAACGCATCTTAGTGGCCGATCTGTACAGCGGAGAAACGGACAAATGACGACGTTTCTGCTGCAGCCAGTCTTTGAGTGTCTTCTTGCTCAGCGACCAAGTAAAAGAGTTGCGGCTCAGCATGACACCGGTATTGGCACCTTTTGCCACATGATTGATGAACAGATCGTCATCACCGGCACGGCTATCCATCAAGCGCGTGAATCCTCCACTCTGGAAGAAGAGGCTCTTGCGGTACGCTAGATTGCGTCCGACCCCCATATACGGATGGCGACACAACGCTGCACCCAGATAGTGCAAACCATTAAACAATGTGTCGTAACGTACCACACGATTGACAAAGCCGGACTGGTAGAAATAAGCGCCGAAGCCCAGAACGATATCCACATTCGTTTCTTTACCTTTTGCCTCCTCGCCTTTAAAACCCTTCACCATCTCACTAATCCACTGGTCGGACTCAGGAACACAATCCGCATCGGTCAACAGCAAATAGTCGTACTGCGCTGCCTTGGCAGCCAGCGTGATAGCCAGTTTCTTGGTCGAACGGACACGTGTGTCGGCCGGTACGAACGTGGTGTGCAGACGCTGGCTGTGCATCATATATTGATCAATGATGTCACGCGTATTGTCCTGCGAACCGTCATCCACCACTATCACTTCATACTTCGGATAATCTTGTGTCAGCAGCACTTGCAGATAGTGCGAAAGATTGAAACTCTCGTTGTGTGCGCATAGAATCACGCTGACACCAGGCATATCCTCACGGCTAGCGACTGCCGGTTGAACATTCTTGCTATCCTTACGCATCTTGCGGGCAGGCGCAGCCAGATAACGGCTGTACCAATAAACCTGCAGCGCGAACAGCAACAACAACGCTCCCGACAACCACCAATCCAATATAGTTATTTCGTCAAACACGTCTCTCTAAACTTTAAAACTTAATACTCAATCCTCAACTTTGATCTTATACACATGGGTACTGCTACCGTCCTCAGCCTTCACGGTAATGATCCACGGATTGCCGTTCACCTCGCCCGGCTGGATGGTCATCTCCTTGTCATTCAGACGACGGCCGCGGAAATTAACGCGTTTGCCTTGAATATTGGTCAGCGAACCCATACCGCGATATGCCTCAAAAGTCAGTTTGCCGCCTTCCGGCAATTTATACACCTGCTCGGCTGCACTGTTGGGGTTGAATCCTTTCCACTCCTTGCCGCCAATCACCAGTTTGTCGATACGCGACGAATAGATCAACTCAACGTCATCTACATACAATCCGTTACCATCGTACAAACCGTCATGCGCACGGAAGGCAGGATAATTGCCGGCCGAGAAGATCACGTTGCACATAGTCGGCGTAGCGTCGTTCATGTAGAAGATTGGCACCTTGATGAGCGTCCACTCATTGTATTTAGCGCGTGCACGATACCATCCTTCGCATATCTGTTTAGCCGGCTGGTCGGTACCGCACTCATTGCCGTCCAGAGCAATACGAATATCACTCTCTTCGTTGATGCGCTCAACCTTCGTACAACCCTCTACTTTATTCTTATACTGGCCGCTCTTAGCTGTACCCTGCCACGAATAGAACAGGAGATGGAAATCCTCTTTATCGGTATTAGCACCCGTACGTTTCACCCATACGGCCATTGTGTCCGGACGATACTTCCAGGCTATACCGCCATACGTACCGGCGGTAGCACTCTTGGTACTCAGTCCGTTCATAAACTGCCACGGTTGACCCAGACTCACATAGCCCGGACCGGTCTCCTTGATACCGAAAGCACCGATGGTACGGTCTGTCACATAAGCACACTGGCCCGTACGACCGGGCTTAGCAAACATGAACGTAAACTTGAAGCCCACCTGAGCTACATTACTACCATGCCAATCTTTCAATTGGGCATCGTTATTGAACTTGTCCGACCAATTCTCGAAATGCGAATCAGGCAACTGTTGTGCCATCAACGGCATGCCCGCCATTCCGACGAACAAACCGACTAATACTATAATTGACTTTTTCATATTCTTAGGACTCTTTTTCTTAATCGGTGACATCCGTTTCACCTTTGCGGCTGCAAAGTTACAACTAAAATTTTGAATATGCAAATATCGGACAATTTTTTTTCACTTTTCACCTTTCACTTTCGTCATCCGCCTTCCGTCCCTTCGCCTTTAAAATCGTATACCCTTGCTACACCCTTGGGATACTATAGGAAGAGTCTCGGAAGGGTTTCGGGAATATCTAAGAATAACTAACGACGCGTTCGGCAATCGGGTCGCGCTGACTGAGCGCCATGCGCTCATTAAAGCGACCGATGCCTCCCGCTTCACCCCACAAATTAGAAATTTGTCGGGGACCCCGTAGGAGAACACAGCGTTCGAAGTCGAGAGGCTCGACACCCGAACTGAGTTATAGGGAACAGGGAACGGGGCACAGGGAACAGGGACAGGGATTAAAAAATGACACTGCACAATTTGCACTTTCTGCACTTTGGATGTAAACAGCTGATTTTAAGCAAACAAAAAGTATGTAACAGATAGGGAAAGTGCAATAGTGCAGAAAGTGCA
>JAEEHO010000115.1 GCA_016280845.1 Paludibacteraceae bacterium
ATACGCAATCGAACCGTCTGACCCACATAATCCTCCAGATTGACAATACGTGTTCGCCAATCGCGCCAAGCCACATCGTGTTCTTCATTGGTTAGTTTGGTACCCGAACTGCCCCAGCCGGTGTTGCAGACACGGTGATTGATATGACTCTTACCGACATAGTCAAGATCCGAATTGCCGACAGTCTTGTCGAAACTGTAACACGGTCCGTCTATATGGTTCTCTCCGGATGCCCCTAATAGAGTTTCTATCTGGAAACTTGGCAATACGTCATTGTGCCCGTTCGGGTTTTCCCAAACGATGGCATATCGCAATAGAATATACTTGTTCTCATCCGTCACCGTGAAGGTGTACGTAATACGTTCTGCTTCACCTGTGTAATTATCATAGTGTCCGCAATCGTTATAAAGTGCTGCCACATCTCGACCATCCAACCAGTTACCAAGGCGAATAGAAGCAACTTCGCCCTCAGGAACGGTATGCAAACCGAAATGTGTACCGTCAAAAGTTGTTCGTGCATCGACCTCAGATGCGCTTCTGTGCACAGTATGGCGGCTGGTTTGATCACCGGGTCCCTCATCTACTTTTCGTACAGTCCAGTTTGCTCCGCCGGTACGGGCAGCATACGGACCTATCTCACACTTCACGTAGTCGGCATCCAGATCATAGAAATCAATGCATTGTCCTTGTGCTCGTTGAGGGCACATGAACAATCCGGCTATTATCAAACAGCCAAACATCCAAAGGGACATATGTTTCGATTTCGGTATCATCAGTATAACGTCGGCTTTCGTTGCCGTGTTGTTGCCGTGTTGTTATCGTAACTCTCTCGAGACAATCCTAGACAATACTCGAGACAGATACGAGACGGATACGAGACTACAGCGGGCCGTCGCAGTGACAGCTGGCAGTCTTGATACGCAGCATGAAACTAACCTTCACGCCTACGTAAAAAGGGACAATACGCATATCCTTAGTAGATATACGTGCGTAATAGGCACCGACGGTCAGTTTGGATGCATCTTGGGTGTTGAATCCGAAGACCATATCGTCATGTTCCGGACCCTTGACACAACTATTGATGCCATATTCCGCATATATAGCGACTTTCAGGACCGAACATAGCGAATAGGCTGACATTCGTTCCTTGTTCAGTATATCGAATCCCAATTCCGCGCAGACACTTCCTTGCGGCACCATCTCTACGCGGCTGGTTCCTTTTTCGGTATAGTCGGTGTAGAAGTGGTTCGGCATGCTCACAAAATCAGCCAAATACTGGTTGTACGTGCCGATCGTTGTGTACGTGATAGACGGCGTAGTCATCGTTCGCGGCGCGTACGAGAATTTGCCTCCGATGCCTCCGTAGAGGCCGTTCGTAAAAAAACCTATCATGAGCGGAACGCCGATCCGGAAATCACGTTGCGTATCGTGGTACTCGGCAACAGAGTACGAGTATGTAACCTTTTTTCCTTGCGTGTCATAGATCTCTCTGTATGCATCCCATCCATCCATATACAATGTAGACGTACCATAGAGCAAATCAGCTCCCAGTGAAAACCAGAAACCGTTGTAACGCATCTCGTAGCCGACACCGAAAAGTCCGGCGCCTCCACCTGTTGTTCTGATATCGGGAATATTCTCGAGCAGCGAATAATAGCCACCGCCTGCGGAGACGGAGAAATAGTGCTTGGTATTTACATTATACATCTTCCACACTTCGGCGTGTACGTTTTGTATCATGGTAAGCGTCAATACCAGCGACAGAACGATATAAATGTTCTTCTTACGCATCAGTGGTTTTTCGGTCGCTACAAAAGTGGACCATAGCTAAGGGGGCTTCTAAAATAATTTTTTTTTAGAAAGTCGGGGCAAAGGTAATACTTTTTTTTCGAACAAACAAATTTTTGGACATTTTTTTTATAAATCGGATACATTTGGTATTCCGAAAAAGGACTCAAATCATAGTTAAAATTAGTTGTTAAAGTGCTTTAATGTCAACATTACAAGCAACTTGCTTGTGCAAATTGCCTATAATGTTGATATTTTCGTCAATGTGCACTTTTAACGGCGCTTGATGCCAAGTACATTGTACATTGTTCCTTTGTACATGATGTAGAGTTGACCGTCGCGAAGTACCTTCGTACATTGTACATTGTCCCTTTGTACACCATTGATATCGGTGGTTGGATTGGCTCCCATCCAGATATATCCGCCAAAATCATTCCAATCAGGTTTGTTGCCTGCCGGACGGAAATAGATATCCCGTGTGCCGGCGTGCGCAGCATCAACCACATAGTTGAAATCGCCGAACCAATCTATTATAACATCGTTCTCTATTCTGCCCACCTTGATCTCGTCGCCTATAGCCAGAGTGGCATTCTCCAGTTTGTATTCGCCCGGGGTGTCCGGATTCTCCACAAAGAGATATTCGTCTGCACCCGACCATGTGTTGAGCGTTCCCAGCAGATAGTAGCCGTCGGCCAACACCGGTGGTGCCGGAGCAGCAAACGAACCCGTGATGGTGAAAGAGTCTGCCGTATAAGCCACCACTACATCTCCGTCATCCGTCAATGTGAAGATAATATTGTTGGCCAGATCGCTCTTAACACCAGACGGCTTGTCGCCTGTCAGATCGCTGAAGCCTTTGGCTGTGTTCCATGTTCCGTCTACGGTCACCTTCAGCTGATACTCCACGCCTCCCTTCAGAGACAGAGTCTTGGTGTCTTCGGTCACCTTGATAGCCGCAGAGTTCCATGCTTTGTTCGGATAGCCTGCATCTGTTACCAGCGCACTATCGCCGGTGATATAAAACTTGGCAGGATCCGGTTCTGGCGTACCCGGCATAGCTACATTGAAGAAGAAATCGATGGTCTGGTTGCTCTCGCCCGGATATTGCGCGCGAACAATAACACCCAGTTTGCCTATTTTCTCCAGATCGTCGTCTGCCACATTGAAGAACTCCTGGATATTGATAGAAATGGTATAGTGACCTCGGCTGACGTATGTCATTTTGAGTTTGTCGTCCAACGCTGCATAATCAGCATCTCCATCGCAACTGACCCATTCGGTGCCATAAGCCTTGCTGAATGTCTGACCATCAGCGGCCTCAAGCCAAGTGTGGACAAAACACGTGGGATCCCAATTGCCAAAATTGGTATTTGTTCCGTCGTAGGACAGAGTGACTGTGTCTGTAGGATTAATGGGTGCTGCGGGAGAGCAAGTCATAGAGCCACCTTCTTTAGCAAACACACTAGCGGCGCAGAAGAGCGCGGAGACAATCAGTGTAAAAACTTTTCTCATAATAAATAGATTTGGTTATCGTTGTTTATTGTTATTACGGTATTTCAAAAGCGGGTCGAACAACCTTTGCGGCGGCAAAGGTACAACAAAAAAATGACATACGCAAGCGCGCATGCCATTTTTTTCTGTTTTCGCTATCTTTTTATTGAATTTTTACACCAATAGCATTGTAGCGAATGCCGTTTTTGATGACAATGAGATGGTTGTTCTCAATAATCTTGATAGCTTTGTTCTCCATTTCGGTATGGTTGATACCGGTCGGGTCATCGAGAATGAATGTAGCTACTACCTCTATATTCTCTGTGCCGACAACCAAGGTCTTGGTGTCTTTGATATCCACACCGCCTGCGGTCAATGTGCTGAGGATATAACCGTCAATCGGTTCTGCCTCAACGGTCAGTTCCGTACCTTCTACGAACTGGTCGCCGCTGTTGATAGCCACGCCGTTCTCTTTGATAGTCAGCGTACCGTTCTCCGGTTGCGCAAAGGTGACGGCGTATGTCGGAATGACAGGATATGTGACGGTGAGCGAGTTGTCGGAGAACGACCATGTGAAGATGTAATCGCCCTTGTAGTCAACCGTCAGAATCATGTTGTTGTTGCAGTCGCTGACCATTCCGGTAGCCGACGGATTCTCGCGAGTCAGGATATACGAAGTGTTGTTCTCGCCGTCGATACCGCGCTGTTCGCCGTCGATAACCATCTTGAATTCATAGCTGCCTTCATTGATGTTTGCCGACAGGCTGGCAGTACCGTCTCCGTTCAATGTGAAGTCAATCGGCGTCCATCCGCTCATCGTACCTGCCACTTGAACAGGAATGAGAGCGAAGGTGGCAACCACCTCTATATCCTCAGTGCCGACGGTGAATGCTTTGGTGTCTATGATATCCACACCGCCTGCGGTCAGAGTTGCCAGTTTGTAGCCGGCATCCGGCTCAACCTTAACGCTCAGTTCCGATCCTTTTGTCCACTCTGATTCCGATGTCGGATCGCCTTCGTAGATGAGTGCAATTGAGCCGTGCTCCGTTTGACCGAGCGTAACAAGATGATTGGATGTATAGACGGTGATCTGTGTAGAACCACTTACGCCGGCATATGTAGCCTGAATGGTCAGAATCTCGGATATCGTCACGTTTGTCGGCGCGCCGCTCCATTCTGCGTCATTCGTTACATCCAGCTGGCTGTTGTCTCCGTAAGTAACCGTAGCCACCAGTCCGGTGCGGTCGAACGGATCACCCACTTCGTAGCTTGTCTCGCATGAGCCGGAGATAGCAACAGAAACCGGAGCGTAAACAGTCAGCGTGTAGGATACACTCGTTTCGTTGTAGTAGTCATTGCCGCCGAAGGCCGCAGTGATAGTGGTTGTACCTGCTGCGTGCAGAGTGATTGCGCCGAGGTCATCAATAGTTGCCACATCTGTGTTCGAACTGCTATAGTCGATTGACAGCAGACCGTTCGGATTGCTCAAAGCTGGCAACTGATACGATTTGCCGATAGTGTAAGCGGTTGCTTCGTTGGCACTCCATGCCAAATCGGCATCAGCCTTATTGACGGTCAGTTTGAAGACCTCAACGGTCTCCTGATAAGTGCCATCAGCGTCATAGGTAGCGGTCAGGTCAACTATACCCGGTTTCTTGATGTCGAGATTGATGGTAAAACCGCCGTCCTCGTAGTTCGTACCTGTGATGGTAACGACGTCTGTATTGCTGCTGGTCAGTGCAACAGGTTTGTCCTTGAGGCTCTCATCTATCATCAAACGTGCGTAGAGGCTTGGATCTACAGATGTGCCGTAAGTCAGCGTGTAGGATGTTTTGCTCCAAGCCATCGGGAAGTACGGCTTGATATCCTCGGAGAAGGTAGCAACCACCTTAACTGCGTAAGTCGGTATAGTGAGAGTGCCGTTGCTGAGTACATCGGCCGTAATGTCGCTGTCGTCCGAAGCCTTCAGCACGGTGATAGAGCCGTCGGTGTAGCCGTTAGCCGGCGCAGTCTCTACTGTCAGCTGCGTTCCCTTGACGAACGCATCGCCGCTGCTGATAGCCGAACCGCCGTACTTGATATCCAATGTTCCGTGCTCGGGTGCATCAAACGAAACAGCATAGGTGTTGGCATAGACGCGAATGACGGTTCCGTCCGACTTGCCGCCATACGCAGCTCCGAAGGCGTATTCCGATTCGGCAATATAAATGATCTTCTCGTCATAGCCGTCCACGGTCCAACTAGCCAGTGCTGTCACATCCTCCTGATAGCCGTTTTCGTAAGTGGCGGTTGCGGTCAATCCGTCTGTGCTGATGATATCGCCTGCCTCATATACGGTCTGCGACAGCGTGCCGCCGATAGCCACCGACGCTACATTGCCTTTCTCCTGGCGCTCAACCAGATAGTTGATGCTCCTGACCTCCGGAGTAATATTGTTGTTGCTGTCTTTGTATCTTTGCAGTTTGCCTTTGACAATCACCTTGTCGCCAACAGCCAATTGGTCGGTCGCAGTAAAATCAGCGCCGTTCATGCCCTTGCCGCGGAATACTACCAGTTCGTTGTCGGCATCTGCGTCCTTGAGCAGATAGGTTGCATTGTGGTTGTTGGTTATGTCCATTTCGCTTATTTCCTTCACATAACCTTCTACAAATGCCGTATCCGCAGAAGTGGCACCTTGGTTCAAGGCGTCAATAGCCTCCAGCGCTTCTGCTACGGTCAGTACGGTCGCTTTGCTGAATGTCCGTTCCGTGATGTCACTCACGTCGACGCCATTAACGGCAATAGCCTTGAATGTTGTTGTTGCTGTGATCTCTATCGGTGTGTCCGAATAGACGGCATCGCTGATTGTCGGATCGTTTCCGTTGGTCGTGTAGTAGATAGTCGCGCCATCGGTACCGCAGTTCATCGTGATCAACGTTGACGGATAGAACGGATTCTCGCCCAGGATGTTCGGAGCCAGAATAGCAGGTTCGGCTTCGTAGGTAACAGCGATACTGTCTATACGGCATGTGCCTGCGAATGTGATGGTTACGCTGTGTGCGTTGCCTGCCCAATTCTTATTATTGGTCATCTCTCCGACGTCGGCTGTGTGTGCTCCAGCCCAGTTGTTTCCGTTGGGAACGAATGCAATAGCGGTAATCACAAACCCGCTCGGAACGGAGAACTGCATGGTGTATGAGTCATACACACGTGTCTGCGTGCCGTTGATATAGGCATTAGGCTTTGAGTTGTTGTCAATCTCTACCTGGATGTCGTTTGTGCTTCCTACGAAATTGATTTCGTTTGCCGCAGCATTGTTCACATTGATTTCTCCGCATCCCCAGAAGGTGGTGTTCGGAACAAATTTATATGTACCCGGAGTGATGACATGCGTGGTAACGCCGATCGTACATGTGGCAGTTGCTGCGTTGAAATACGATGCTGCAGCCTGATTGGCCTCAATGGTCACGCTGCCTTCTGCTATTCCCGTCAGTATCGATCCCGACAACGTAGCATAGGCTGAACCGGATGTGATAGTGTAGGTCACCTCGCCCGGACTATTGGATGCAAACAGTGTGTCCAGATCCACGCTGTAACCTGTTTCTACGTTGCCGTTGTTGAATGTTATTGTCGGATCTTCCAGTTGCTTGAGATTGATAGCTAGATCTATGTCCAGCGTTGTGAAATCTGCGGTGAAAGCCAGACTGGATATTTGTAGATTTCCTTCTTTCAGACCGGTAGATCTGGTATATGCGGCTATTACGATGCTTGTGTCGATAGCACCTTCGTTGGCAGTAATGATATATTCATGGGTCGATGCTGCTCCTTCTTTCCAGATAGAGAATGTACCGCCTCCGGCTTCTGTGATCTCCAACTTCACGTTGCCGCTCAAGTTAGAACCTTTCACATCTATCGTTTGTACTGCCGAATAACCGTATTTGTCGGAATGTTCATCTTCCTTCACATCGCCAAAATCGAGTGCAGTAACCGCATTTCCACTTTGCCCGACGGATAATGACGGAGTGTTGGAAGATCCGTCATATGTAATAATGATGTAGCTAACCTTAACTGTTCCTCCGTTCTTCGCAAAACTGATGCGGAAGTAGCGGATATCATCGCTTGAGCCAAACGACCACGATTTCGTACTTTCGCCACTGGCGGCATTGTCTGTGTCGTAAGTCGGATTAGTGCTGATAGCCGCAGTGGAAGAAGTGGCTATCTGGCAATAGTTGTTATTTACAGTGCCGGAAGTAACAACCATCTCGATCTTAGTGATTGCGCCGGAGAAGGCAGCTGTATTGTAAACCGAGAAGTTGGATGCACTGAGAGAACTTGTGTTTCCTTGGTTTACCTTGATTTGACCGGTACTGGGATTCCATTGATTCATGATGGCCCCGACACCTTTGTTGGAAGAACCCGAAGTCGCTGAGGTAACATAAGATGTAGACGTAGAACCTCCGAAACCCTCTAAGGCAATCGTGTCCTTGACTGAATCGGCCCACGTTGTTCCCAGACTGTATGTGAAGAGAATCAGTAGGGAGAGAAAGAATCTAAGTTTTCTCATAATAATTAGATTTTTTTATAGTTAAACAATAGTGCGTTAATTTGCGTTAATCAAAACCCATAGCGGCGACAAAGATACTATAAATAATTTGAATGGGCAAATATTTTTAAAAAAATATACAATTTTTCGTCCATAGGCTGCTTCTGCTCAATGGTTTTATCATGGTTTCATCGTGGTTTTATCATGGTTTTGAGGCTATTCGCCAACCTTAAGCCAACAAAAATCTATTTTTTCTTGCGTATTTCTAAAAAATGTTGTACCTTTGCTGCAAATTTGAAAAAGCACATACTTACCAATGACAGAAGAACAGATTGAAGAGAGAGCGCAGCGGGCGATGCAGTTGTTTCACGATGGATTCAACTGCTCACAATCGGTTTTTGCCGCGTGTGCGGATATATACGGCGTCGATCAGTCGCTCGCACTACGCATGTCCGCGTCTTTCGGTGGAGGTATAGGACGTATGCGCATGGTGTGCGGCGCCGCCAGCGGTATGTTCATGCTCGCCGGACTGAAGAACGGCAGCGCCACGCCGCACGATAGCGAAGGCAAAATGGCTAACTACAAACTTGTGCAACAGTTGGCGGGCGTGTTCAAAGCCAAGTACGGCAGCCTCATCTGCGCGGAACTGTTGGGCTTGGCGCCTAAAGGACAATGTGCGCCGCAGTTGGATCTGGATCCCAAACCCGCCGAACGCACACCCGAGTACTACGAGAAACGTCCGTGTGCTGAGATGGTCGGCGAAGCCGTTCGTATCGCCCTCCGCACAATAAAATAAATGGTAAATGGTCCAATGGTAAATGCCTTAAATGGTACATGGTAAATGACCAAATGGTAA
>JAEEHO010000116.1 GCA_016280845.1 Paludibacteraceae bacterium
GAGTCGACGGAGGTGCAGTTCTTGTACGGTTACGGCGTAGCCATCAAGATTGGCGCAATTGACGCGGCAATAGAGCGTGGTTTGATTGAGAAGAGCGGCAACAGCTATCTGCTTGGAAACGGCAGCAAGTACGTCGGCAAGAAGGCGTTGTACGATATGACCGACGAGGATTTTAGTTATTTGGACAGTATTTTAAGTGAGTAAAAACTATGGCAAAGAAAAAGTTTTTTGAATCGGACGATCAAATTGTAAGTATGATCAACGACTGCGCTAATAGGTGCGGTCTTCCCGAGTGCGGGGTGAACATTCAGGTTATGTCCACCTCTAAGCAGAAAGAGGTAATCAAGGTGGGTAAGGCATCAGATCCCACTGAGTTTCTAACCAAGACCGACAACGCGGTTCAGTTCTTTGTATACGAGGAGGTCTTTTTGGAACTTGACGAGGAGCTGCAGAGGTTCTTGGTTGAGTTCGCCTTTGACGGGGTGTACTACGACTCGGACAAGGACAAGGTGGTTGTAGAGAAGAACCCCTACGTTGCGCTGTTTGACATGCGTCGCAAGTACGGTGAGCGTGCGGTTGAGCTGCTTGAGGCTGCGTACCTTGCCGTTAAGCAGAAGGCGGATAAGGATAAGGAGGAGTAAGCTATGAGTGCGCAAAACCCCAAAACCGAGTCCGTTGATCCTGTAAAGGTGATGATTGACTCAGCAATTAACGCCGTGGCGGAGCGGTACGAGCATTCGGACGTTGTAACGGAGGCGTTGGAGAAGTTGTGGAACGAGCACCTGAAGTCAAGCTTTTACGATCTACGTGCAAAGCAGGACGCGTTGGTGTCGTTGGTTGCTTTAGTAGGCAGTCAGGACAACCGCATCATGAGGTTGTTAAACTTCATACTCACAGGCAAGTAGACTGATTACCGCCTATTTGGTTTAACGAAAGCGGATGTTGGCGACAACGTCCGCTTTTTTATTATATATTATAATGAAAACTTTAATCTTTGTTGTTATGGAAAACTATACCACTTTTATTGTTGAGGTTTTGACGCTTTTGCTTGGGGGCGGAGGTTTGACGATCTTTTTCAACCGCAAACAGAAGAAGGCTGCGCTTGAGCTTGAGAACGAAAGGGCTAAGATTGAGAACGAGCGCACGAAGCTTGATGTAAAGAAGGACGAGGAGTCGTTTGCGATGCAGAATATCAAGGAGCGGTACGATGAGCTTGAACAGCGGCACAAGGAGCTCGGTGAGCGCACCAAGGCGATACTTGAGGAGAAGCGCGTGTTGTCGGACGAGATCCTTGGACTAAAGGCTGATATATCGGATAGAGATATAGAGATTAAAAAGCTCAAAACAAAGATTAAGGAGCTGTCCACAAGGCTTAAAAACAAGGGAAATGGAAAATAGCAAAATAAGGATTTTGGTTTTGGTGCTGTTGGGGTGTTTGTGTGCGGCGTTGTTTTTGATGGGCAGCACCACGGTTTACGGTCTTATTGTTTTGTTTTGCGTTTTTTTGTTTTTGTTTTGGGGTAACAACAACAACGATGATAACGACGATAGTTACTATAAATTTAATTTGAGATAAGGTATGGCAACGTTAACTTTTACGCAGGTTGGAAATAAGTATGAGTCAAACGAGCTAAGCGGTCTTGAGAAGGACACGGTGCTTGAGCTTAACTTTAGCAGCATCCCTGAGCAGCTTGGAGTCAAGATTGATATTTATATATCGTTAAGCAAAACGGGGTGGAGTCTTATTTTCTCGGACGTGCTGCGGCAGGGGCTGACTTGGTGTCGGTCGGTTGCAGGAGTGAGCGAGAAGGCTTACTATAAGGTTGTGACCACGGTTAATCCCTCATCAGCAAGTTATGAATAAGATTGAGTTGGGGATAGCCGTTTTGAGCTGCGCTAATCTTGCAGTAGCCAATCTCTGCGACACGACCGTGGCGGAGTCGATCCTTGCGGAGGGTGACGAGGAGGTGGAGCGCGAGCCTGTTTACTTGTGCGACGAGAACGGCAACCACATTACAGATACGGACGGCAATAGGATTGTAACAAAAATGATTAAAAAGCAATAAAGACATGGCAGATCAAAAGATAACGACATACGACGACGCTACGGCGCAGGCGCCAAAGAATGCGCAGCTGCTTAGCGTGGTTGGCAACAACACAAAGCTTGTTGCTGCGGGCAACCTTGCGCCCGACTTGAGCGGCTACGTTCAAAAATCAAACACGAGCGGCTTGTTGAAAAACGACGGTACGGTGGACACCAACACCTACCTGACGCAGCATCAGGATATCAGCGGCAAGCAGGATGTGCTTGTCAGTGGTACAAACATCAAGACAATCAACAACGAGTCTTTGTTGGGCAGCGGCAACATTACCATTGAGGGTGGTGGTTCGGCGGTGCAGTCTGACTGGGCGCAGGACGACAGCTCGGCTGATGACTTTATCAAGAACAAGCCAACGATTCCGAGCAAGACGAGCGACTTGAATAACGATAGCGGTTATGTAGCGTCGTCATCCCTTGCCACGGTTGCGACAAGCGGCAGCTACAGCGATTTGTCAAGCAAGCCGACTATACCATCAAACGTGTCGGATTTAAACAACGACAGCGGCTTTGTGGCGGCTTCCGACTTGGCAGCGGTTGCGACAAGCGGCAGCTACAACGATTTGCTTAATAAGCCGAGCGTGTACACCAAGCAGGAGGCTAACGATATCTTCCTCAAGGGAGAGGCGGCTGCGGTTGTGCTTCCCGAAGGGTACGAGCAGGTTAGCAACATAGCAACTTCAGGCGAGCAGTACATAAACACGGGGTACACTCCCAACCCGTCTACCTTTGGCTTTTTTATAGATATCAAGACTGAAGATCCTGTAACAAACGTAAACGCGGGACACTTGTTCGTGGCAGGCAAGAGAACGGACAACGCGAGGTTGCGTGTCGCGCTTACGATGTACAATCAAACATCGGGCGGTGAGCTTAGAATTGGCGCGTCTACAGACAAGAACCCGCGCCTCGGCAGAAACCTGCACACAACGCTTGAGGTTAAGAACAAGGTTATATCCTATCCCAACGGCTCGACCGTCACTATTGCTACGGAAATAGAGGACGTAAGCTGTTCAACGTCGCTGTACTTGTTTGCGATAAATAACAACGGCGAGATACAGCGGTTTGCAACGTGCAGGCTTTATCGTTTCCAAATATACGAGGGTTCGACCATGGTGCGAGACTTTGTGCCCGCACGCCGCGTTTCTGACGGCAAGCTTGGCTTGTACGAGCTGCTTGGAGAGTATGGCGGAGAGACGGGGTACTTCTTTGTAAACGAGGGTAGCGGCGCGGATTTTACGGTAGAGGACACCATAAGCGGTCTTGGCGATTTTGTCAACAACTCAACGCTTGTGAACGACGCGGTGTACGTACACACCGACAACAACTTCACAAACGCGTTTAAAAATCAGATTAATACAAATGCTACAAATATTGCCAATTTGCAAGAAGCGATACCACCCGTTGTTGATGTGACGCTTGAATATGATTTGACAAATAACGAAGACACACAGAGTTACGAAACCGAAATTGTCGATTTCGATTATGATGATGGTCAAGCACCAACAAGGGCGTGCGACATTCAAGCGAATGTGACAATAAACCTGTACAACGAATCGGGCGGGCTATCGACCAAGGTTGGCGAATTCACAATGACCAGCCGTGGCAAATTCGTAATTGCTTCTATCAATATGGGGCAAGGACAGAGTGTTCAGGCGGAACATATCACATTGCCGTTGATGTTCGGACAGAATTACATTGTGGATTGTGACATTTTGGGAATGGGGGGTCAATATTCGTTGATAACTCCGACAACACTTGTAGAAGACGCCATTCAACAAAAGGTAGGCTATTCGGATGTGCAATTGACCGAAGCAATGTTCAACGGCGCAATGTACAGCGGCGAATATTATGTATTGGATGAACCTATTTCGAGCCTAACAGTGACGGGGGTGAATTACAACACGATACAGGAAAGTACAATCACGTTCACGGTGAGCGGTTCGTCGTTTGACGTTACGTTGCCCGTCGGGACGAAGATTGTCGGTGATAAGCCGACATTTATTAACGGTAACACTTATATAATGAGTTATTTCAACGGAATGGTTGTGTTCGGTGAGGTTAATACGTATGTAAATCCCGCATAAAACATGAGAAGTGTATTTAGACAATTGATGGAACAACAGGCGGTAAATCCGTATATTGCAGGCCACGTAACCGACGGAAGCAGCACGTTCACGTTCACTGTTAACGGCAACGAATCTGTGACAGTCCCCGTTGACGCAAACGGAAATTGGAAGTGGGTTGTGGATAGAACTTTTACAAGTTTATATGGTTGTTTATCGAGCAAAACAAATTTAGATATTGTCGAAATAGTTTGTCCCGACAGTGTTACTAATTTAGGAAGGGCGTTTTACCAATGCCGCAATATAAAGTCTGTTAGCATAAAGAGTGTGTCGGGGTTAAGTTCAATCACAAGCGCAAGTCAAATGTTTGTCGATTGTCAATTATTGGAAACACTTAAAATTGGTAATGGTTTTGCCCCAAAATTATTGCCTTCTTTTTTGTTTGGTGTTTTGAATTTAAGCACAGACAAGGTTAACAGTAAATGGTTTGCAAATGCCACCGATTTAAGTAGGTTCAATATGAATGGAAGGTTAACGTATTTGGATTTGTCTTTGGCAGATAATTGTGTTGATTTTCAGTACATATTACAGAACAATGGATTTGCGATAACACTTAACCTTCCAAATATTAAAGCCAACGTGCCTTTCATTTGCGGTGCTAGCAATAACGCATTGGAGACAGTCACAATCAAATCCACGAAGTCAAATTTGAATTTTGCAAGTGCAAATAAACTTACGGAACAATCGGTGGTAAATCTGTTCAACGCAGTTGCGGCAGACGGCATTACGCTGACCTTTCACCCAACGGTGTACGCAATGATACAGGAACAATTGGCGATAGTTGGTAGTGACATATACAACGCGTATTATAACAAAATGCAACAATATAATTTCACAATCGCAAGCGCATAAACTATGGAAACAATACAATATTGGGATAGTGCAGACGGTCGTTATTGGACGGAGAAAAATCCGAAATCGGAAAACGAACGTGGTTTTTACACAAGTATCGGAAATACCGTCCCGTCCACGATTGACAAATACGAAAAATGGACTGCCCAACAAAAGGAGGAATGGGAACAGGCGCACGCGGACGACACGGGCGAGGTGGAGGAGTAGGCTTACTCCCCGCCGCACAGCATTAAGAACTTTTTTAGGAAGCCGACTTTTTTAGTCGGCTTTTGTTGTTTATAACAAAATAAATATTACCTTTGTCGTTGTCATCCGATGTTGGATTGGCGAAACGTTAAAGAAAAGAGTTATGGAGTTAAAGGACTATTCTACGGAGGCTCTTAAGGCGGAGTTAAAGCGACGCGCCGAGGAGCGAAGGGCGCAGAAGGCGGAGGAGATGAAGACCGCCCTGC
>JAEEHO010000117.1 GCA_016280845.1 Paludibacteraceae bacterium
CGAGATAGAGCGGTTCGCCGTTAGCACCCGGCTCTTTGGTGCGGTCGAGAACGCAGATGCGTTTAACCGACTTAGGCAGAGCCTCTTGCAGGTACTTGAGCGAGAACGGACGATAGAGGTGAACATTGATCATACCGAGTTTCTTGTTGCCCTTAGCAGCCTCGAAGTCGATGACTTCGCGGATAGCCTCGCAAGCCGAACCCATACAGATGATGATGTTCTCTGCGTCAGCAGCTCCGTAGTAGTTGAACGGATGGTACTCACGGCCGGTGATCTTCGAGATCTCCTTCATGTAGTCAGCCACGATATCCGGAACAGCGTCGTAGTAGCGATTGCAGCTCTCGCGGTGTGTGAAGAAGACATCGGGGTTCTCAGCCATACCCTTCATAGCAGGGCGCATTGGGCTGAGTGCGCGCTCGCGGAACTCCTGAATAGCATTCCAGTCAACGAGCGGACGGAGATCTTCCATATCGATGGTCTCTACCTTCTGGTACTCATGTGAAGTACGGAAGCCGTCGAAGAAGTTGAGGAACGGTACGCGAGACTTGATGGTAGCGAGGTGAGCAACACCTGCGAGGTCCATCACCTCTTGTACAGAAGCCTCAGCGAGCATAGCGAAACCGGTCTGACGGCAAGCCATGACATCCTGGTGGTCACCGAAGATACAGAGTACGTGTGAAGCGAGTGTACGGGCCGATACATGGAAGACAGACGGGATCAACTCGCCGGCGATCTTGTACATGTTCGGGATCATGAGGAGCAGACCCTGTGAAGCCGTGAAAGTAGTGGTGAGCGCACCTGCGTTCAACGAACCGTGAACAGCACCTGCGGCACCGGCCTCAGACTGCATCTCCTGCACGAGTACGGTCTCGCCAAAGAGGTTCTTGCGACCTGCGGCAGCCCACTCGTCCACGTTCTCCGCCATCGGAGACGACGGCGTGATAGGATAGATAGCAGCTACCTCGGTAAACATGTATGCCACATGTGCCGCTGCAGCGTTACCATCCATCGTCATAAATTTCTTTTCTTTTGCCATTGTTGTTTGTTAATATTATTTTTTAGTTATTGTTTAGTCTTCTCGGGACATAAAGAACCCTAGGGTCTCTAGAGGCTCTAGGGTCAGTAGGGACTTAGTAGAGGAAACCGAGCAGCCAAAGCGGTATGAGGTTGCCTCGACCTATCTCCATCTCTCCCACGGCAGTAGGTCGGATGGTGTCGCGTGTAGGTTGATCTACACGGACGTCGAAATAATACTTGTTATCCACAACGAACATAGCGGAACGCTCGGTGGCGTTGACCTTGTGTGCGCCGTGAATAGAAGCATAGAAACAAGTCTCATAGAGATCTTGCGGCGTCAACTCACGCATGAAAGCCATCTTGGCAAGGTTGGTATTCTGCATATAAACCTTGGACGGCTTCATCGGGAAGTTCTTGTTCTCCATATAGAGGAGATTGATCAGACGCGAGTCCTTGAGATACTTGATATAGTTCATGATGGTGGCACGACTCAAACCGATCTCCTCGGAGATAGAACTGACGTTGAGTGCACACGGAGCCTCGCACATGAGGATGTAGAGTAGGCGACGCAGTTTGTTCAGACAAGCCACATCTATCTGCTTGATCATCAGCACATCCACATCGAGCATGGTGTTCATAGTCTTGAGCAACTCAGCCTCAAAACTGGTACTCTCGAGGTATGAAGGATAGTAACCATGAGTGATATACTGATTGAAGTACTCCAACGGACGAACACGTTCGCAGATCTCGCGTGCTATAGAGCCGTGATGCTGCAAAATTTCTTCCAACGTGTAAGAGCGGAAACGCATACCGGTTTGTAGGTTCAGGTACTCGCGGAATGAGAATCCGCGCAGGTTGTAGGTTTTGACGATATCGGCTATGTCGTGGTTTTCTTCCTCCAGCGGCAGCACCGGCGTAGCGCAGAAGACGATATGCAGATTCTTGTATTTGGTATAGCATTTCTTCAACTCGCGTGACCAATTAGGATACTTGAATACCTGGTCGAGGAATAGATATTCGCCACCCGATTTTACAAACTTACCTGCCAACTCGACAAGTGTGTTCTCCGTGAAGTAGAAGTCACTCATACGCACATAGAGACACGGCCTTGCTCCAGGCGGCGTCTTACGTTTGCGTTCATCATCTACAGGACGGTTTTTCCATTCTTGTTCGATCTCCTTGGCGCGCGACAGAACGAAGTCGGTTTTGCCGACTCCTCGTCCACCCTTGATAGCAATCAGTCGGTCCTCCCAGTCTATCTCGTCCATCAATTGGCGGCGGATAGGCATGAACGTGTGCTCTACCAGGAAATCGTGGATTTTAAAAAAAGCGTCTAACATGGTTATAAAGGGATTATGTGTTATGTTGTTTTTTAAGTTATTATTTCAAAAAAGGAAGGGACCACACACAGTAGTCCCTTGTAGGTATTCCTAGCCCATTACAAGCTAATAGCACCACTTGGGCAAACATCTGCACAAGTGCCACACTCAGTACATACGTCAGGGTTGATAGAATAGTGTTCGCCCTCAGAGATTGCGCCCATCGGACATTCGTCAATACATGTACCGCAAGCGATACAATCGGTTGAAATTTTGTAAGCCATAATTATTGTTAGTTAATGATTGTTTTTTGCTTAATTGCTTGTCTGCCTTTTAAATTCGGGCACAAAGATACAACTTTTTTTTGAAACTACCAAGAAATTGGTATTTTTTTTAAGAAAAAAATCTATCAGTCCACTTCGCGTGGAGTCGAGATTTACTTCTTTTTTACGGACTGAAGAGCCGCGAGAAGTTGGGCGTTTGGCCCTGTTAAGGTTTTGTCTGTCAGACCTTTACGTTGCGCAAATGTCTTCCAGTCTTTGGCGCCTCCGGTGGATGTGGGCAGACCTAATTGCAGATAATGGCAATATGCGATGGCGAGTGCGTCTGTAGCGTCCAATTTCTTGGGCATCTGCTCATCGGGGATGTGCAGAAAGCGCTGGAGCATACCCGCCACTTGTTGCTTGGTAGAGTGTCCGTTGCCGGTGATAGCCATCTTGATTTTCATAGGCGAATACTCATAAATCGGCACATCTTTGCTGAGTGCGGCAGCGATGGCAACGCCCTGCGCATGGACGATTTTGATCATCGTTTGCGGGTTTTTGTCCACGAACTGCGTCTCGATACTCAGGCACGACGGATGATACTTGTCAATGAGGTTTTGCAGGAAGAAAAACTCCTGCTGCAAACGCGGATATTGCCCGTCCAACTTGTGTACGTCC
>JAEEHO010000118.1 GCA_016280845.1 Paludibacteraceae bacterium
ACTAACATTCTGCTGAATAGGCTCCCAGTAGGTATCAGCCAATTCGTGGTTAGCGCTGTTAGCATCTTTAGCACGCTGCGCTCCGTTATAGGACTTAAGCCAGAAATTCTTGTAGTATGTCGGTGCGCCACCATTAGCTTCCTCGTTGGCATAAGTGATTTCCGACAGAGGAGCATTGTACGGCAGTGCGATCCAGTACCAACGGTTCTCGTCAATACGACGGTCGTAGTAGAGTTCGCCATTCTTGAGGACGATAGTACCTGTACTATTGAGGTTCACCTCCGGAGCGACGCGGTCACCATCGGCGAAGAGAACAAGTTGTTGTACACGCAGTCTCTTGCCATCCTGTACATTCAGTTTAGCACTGTCGTGCAGGGTAAGGATACGCACAGTGCGATCTTCGTTGATGGTCAGGGTATTACCCGACATCACATATACATCGCAGGTATCGCAGTCTTGCGAACCGAGGATCTCGGACGAAGTGATATCCTTGTTGACAATAAACGGAACGCGGATCTCAGCCGTTGCACCATGCCATGTGATCAGCGAACGTGTACACGGAGGCAGCAAGGTGGAGTTGAGCATGATACGATAGGTACCATCGGCGAGTGCCTCAGGCGAGCCCATCGAGTTGTGCATATCCGGAGTCTTCTTCAGCAAGTAGGACTCAACCGTCACAAAGACATCGCCATTATCCTCTTTCTCCCAATAGATAGCGTCCACCTCTTGGTGACAGATCGGGTAAGAGATATAGTAGCACTGCTTGCGGTAGATAGAGAGCGGCAGAACATCGCCGGTCAATACGGTACGGAAATAGCTGCTACTATAGCCCAAGTACTTACGACCTTTCTCACTGTGTGCAATACTCTGCACCGAACGGAACTTGAAGCCGCCGTTGCCATTATCATCAAAGGTGATATCCACCTGGTCATGTTCAGTAGTAGTCAGACCGCAGGCGCCCGGTTCGTACATATCAAGATAAACACCACGGTTCGGGTTGTAGAATACGTACTCGCCCCACTGACCCTTCAGACACCAGTCGATAGCCGGGTTCTCGTTGATAATATTACCCTCAGCGTCCGGAGTGATCTCAACAGGTTTAACGAGTGCATCTGCCCCACTCTTTCCGTTATCCATATTGGACAGCGCCTTGTTCTTGTTGCTTGCGTTAGGCGCAGTAGCAACGATATAGGTACCACCCAGATAGAGTTGTGAGATACCGGTAATTTTCTTGTACTTATCGGTCTGTTGCTGGTAAACAGCATACAAAGTATCGGATACTTGTGCCGGGTGATAAACACTGCTACCCGGAACCAAGTCGAAGGTCAGTTCGTCGATCTCGTCATCCAACGGGCGACGGAGCCATCCAGCAAAGGTCCAACCGAGTTTAGCGCACTCAACGCTGGCATGTGCCTCAGGCGTAACCACGCCACCATAACTTACGGTCTCAACCAAGTCAGTTACGTCGCAAGTACCACCACAAGACACGAAGTGAACAGAGAACTTCTCGCAGTGAGGCCATGAACTGAATTCCTTCACACGGCGATATACGTAGTTGAACGGATCGTACAATTTTGCACTACTATTTTCGTTATATTTACGCATAAAGCTCTTGAAGTAGCCATCGGTCTCACACCTAATGCCATAGTAATTATTGTTATCCTTGCGGCAGATATTGACCTCGAACTGACGACCAGCATCCATAATATAGATAGGATATGCATCTGTTTGTGTAGAAACATAGCCACCATATTCTATAGTACTATATCTCTTCTTAACCACCTCGGATGTACCTATCTTCAGATACTTACCTGTCTTGAGGTTTCGAAAATTATAATAGCTCTTGCCAGCTACCTTGCTGATAGACCACATGTTGATAGAGTCAGACTCAATCATATAGAAGTCATCACCATTCTGAGGCGACTCGCCTTGCTTAGCCTTGCAGAAGTAATCTCCGTCAATCTTCTTGGTGGTACCACTAATCTCATAGTCGTAGTACTTCTCGGAGCCCTCCAACTGCTGATAGAATGTAATCAGGTAGTCATCATCGCTGACGATCTTGTCCACACCACGCACAATCTTGAACTTGTTGGTCTCTTTGGTGTAGATAGCATAGAGGTTAGCACCATCGTTAGTCGGATAGAAACGAGTACCGGCCGCGATATAATCGTTGAACTCAACACGTTCGAAGGAGTTCTTGTCCTCGCCAAGATACCATCCGATGAATCTCCATCCTTCCTCAGAGCAGTTTGCGTTAGCCTTCGGCAGGATCACACCACCACCGGAATAATCCTCTTGGAGTTCCATAGTAGTGGAACCGTCGTCGAACGTACCACCACAAGCATGAATATTGACTTTGTACGGAGCGCAGTGCGGATAGGAACTATATTGTGCAGAACCTGCCTTGCGGTAGATACGATACTGCCAATAGTCGTTGACTGTTCCGTCGGTGATCTCCGATTTGTCGCAGAATCTATTCTTGGCTTGGTTGTACGACAACCAATATGCATTTGTCTTGGTTACAATCTTTGTGCGCAGCCAGAATGTGCCTGTACGATTGCTTTGTTTCAAGTCCGAAGTTGCAGACTCGGTCGATTCAGCCAATTTGAACGGATCACTTGCATCCTCTTTGTGACTCAGGATATGCGATCCGTTCCAAAGAGTACTATCCGATGCGTTGTAGGTCCATTCCATCTTGTCCGAAACAGAGCTGGTAATTTTGTCGCCGGAGATAGTAACGTAGGTGACAGCCCAACGTTTGTTTTGACTAGAAACGCGTGTTACGGCAATAGGAGCCGGCTCATTGTACTTATTAACCAATACCAATACGAGTACATCACCGTTGTTCAGGTCAGCAGAATGAGATACTTTCTCATAGTCGCTACCGTTCTTGCGGTACACTTCGTACTCCCAATACGATTTCTTCCAACCGATAGACTCGTCTTTCTCATGACGGAAGTCTGCCTCTGTACTCAGTATAGTTTCTTTCTCATAACGCAGCCAAAATCTACCATCTGTACCGGTCATCGCGGACATTGAAGACTCATTTTTCGTCTCAGTAGAAGCTGCTAATTTGAATGCTTGATCCAAATTCTCTTCTTCACCCAGCACGTGGGTACCATTCCAAAGTGTCGAGTCAGATGCACGATAGGTCCATATTGATTTTGCATCAACACCAGAAGTGATATTATCACTGGAGATAGTTACTTCCGGTTTGTCCCACCAATAATCATAACCGGAGTAACGAGTTACAGCACGGTTACCAATTGCGTATTTAGCACTACTTGCCCACGGGTCAACCAGCACTAACACCAGCTTGTCACCATCACTCAAGTCCGACATATTCGAGACTCTTGTATAGCTGCTGCCATTCTGACGGAAGACTCTATACTCCCAATAAGCCTTACTGTTGCCTTTGTCTTCGCGTTGCTCATCGCAGAAGCCTTTCCATATAGTACCATCCTCGTACTCGTAAGTCAACCA
>JAEEHO010000119.1 GCA_016280845.1 Paludibacteraceae bacterium
CCCTTTGTAAGTATAAATCTACTGCACTCGCATTCCGAATTAGGCTTTGATACTAAGTCAATTAACTTTCCCAAACTCCAAGCAGGTGTCACCACCACTTTGTCATTTGATGTGTCGTGCAGTCCTTCGTTTACAAAACTCAAATAGGTCAGTTCAAACGCTTTCCCCTCCTCGTCGTTCCCAACCCATTCGGCAACGTATCTCTGCACCCACCACAGGTCTGCACTCTCTCTTTTAAGTCCGCTCTCCAATAAAGCCTTCGACTGCTCCAAACTCGTTACTTCCATGTTTATTGTCTCTTTTTAAGTGTTATCAAATACATACCCGCAACACAAGTAGCTTTAACGCTCATTTCCAATCCGTATCTCATCGCCATCAACTTGTAAGCACAAACATAGGAAGAGAAATCATTTTTTCCCCAACTATTTTCTAATGGTGTTGAATACACCCCCTTCAAACTGATAGCCTTAACCACATCACTCTCGTTGTCGATAATGTAACCTATAATCTTCTGTCTGCGGACATATCTATCCCACCAACGTCTTATGCGTTCCTTCAACTTGTATCTTCTTCTTTTCAAGTCCCAATCAACATTCTTCCTTATCGGTACTCTCATATCACTCTATCTTTTTAATGTTGTCATATCCAATGCACCGTGCTACGTAGTCAAAATGCAAGTAGTCTCGCACACTGCTGCCGCTCTCCATATAACCGTCCCTGCTGCAATAGCCCTCAATAAACAGTTTGTACGTGCCGTCACTCTGCTCTTTGATAGAGCAGACGTTGTACGACTTTCCGTTCGTTTTAGCCAATACAACCCCGTACTCCATAACCCGCCCTATGTCGTCACACACCCATACGTCATCCAAGTTTGTACTTGAGAGGCAGTATTTGTAGTTAGGGTTAACGCTCTCTCTTGCGTGCCGAATATTAGCGTCAAAGTAGTCCTTAATGTGAGGATTGTGGAGTATCAGGTCTACTATATCCCCAACGTCGGTGTACGTTTTCTCCACCGTTACTGTTTTTACTTTTGGCTTGCTTGCCTCTTTGGTGAGCACCCTCTTAAACACGGGCAGCATCTTGCTTAACCTCTGCGCGTCAGTCTCCTCACCGTCCTCGGATATAAAGTCAAGGTTGTAGTCCACAAAAGCCTCCAACCAATCGTAGATCTCGGTCAGTACCCCGCGCTCCTTGCTCGTTAACTCTATCTGTGCCATAACTCTTTCCTTTAACTCCCACAAAAATAATATTTGTTTTGTTATAAACAACAAAAGCCTTAACTTTTTATGGTTAAGGCTTTACAATTTTAAAAGCAATTCACGTTATTCAACCCTATAGCCGTGAGCAGCCAACTCCCTCATTGCAGCCCACGCCTTCTTTACCTCCTTGCAGGCGGCGATAAACGCCTCTACGTCCGTTCCGAAGTCTTGGGTGCGGTCGTCATGCGACATATCCTCACCGTGGATATCGTAAAAGCCGAAATCCGTAAAAGACAGACAGTTGCTCTTCGTGTCCTCGCTGCACTTGCAAAGCATAAACCCCTCGTTCGCAAGCCTGCGGCGCAGCTCCGCCGTGTTCAAATGCAAAACCGCTATCATAGCATATCCTCCCCGAACATAATAACAGGATGCTTGTCCCCCATATAAGGCAAAGCACGCACCGTGTTGTAGGAGATGAACTCCTCCGCCTCCTCGGGCGACATGCCGTCCTTGGAAACCAAGTGCTCTACCATTTTACTCCACTCGTAAACAACCTGACCGTCAGTGGTAACTCCCACCACCGCATCAACGTAGTCGGGACTCTTCAAAACCACCGTGTCCTCATAACCACGATCTGTTAAGTACTCCTTTAACTCTTCCACCGTTTCCATTCCCTAATCCTCCGTGTTTAGTTTTTCTCTGCGAAGCATTGCAATAAAAGTGTTTGCCAAATCAATGGCGCGTTTTGCGGTATACTCAGTAATTGTTAGTCCTTCAACATCCGCTTGATGCTGAATTACATCGTACTCTTCGGTGTCTAATTGTTGCGACACCTTTTTAGTGTAAATGTCTGCGGCGACCTTGTCACGCAGCTCCTCTAAGTAGTTGTTGCTGTTTATTTCCATAACCCAGTTTTATTGTTTGTTTTTTTGCTTTTCTCTCTCGCTCAATATCCGCTTAACGCGGGCGATCTCAGCGTCAACCGCACGCTCAAGGCGGAGACTTTTCTCAAGTGCCTCCTTCGACCTTGTATTGAAGTACTCCTTTTGGCACTCCCGCATCTCGGCTACAAAATCAAAAAACTCCTTTGCCTGCATAATAACCTCCCGTCTTAACTTATTCCAAGCTTGCGCCTTGCATCCTCAATCATGTCGTAGTTAGGCTTCGGCAGCACAAAACGCGGTTCAAGCTCCGTCTTTGTCGCGTAGTTACGGATCATTAGTCGGTTTATTGCGGGCGGTACAGTGCCGCACTTCTCGCAGCATATATTGCACGCCTTAAAAACCGCATCATCCCAGTTGACAAGCAGCTGCTTGTGGGTGATCCTCAGCGACTCCATAAGATGCTGACCGCACTTGGTGCAGTACACCTCAATGGCGTATATAGGCTCCTTAATCTTTGCCATACGACTACCCTTTGATCTTTTTACTCGTGTCAGGCTTATCAAGCGTGTACTCGGTTTGTGAGTCGTTAACGCGCTCCACGTTTACCACCTTCCACCCATCGTCTGTGAGATTCTTAATCTTCGCAAACTCTGAGTCGTCAATCTTTACCCTTTTCTCCATTTTTTACAATTTTTACTGTGTTGTTGTATACTTTAGCTTCTCTATTTAACACCTCGTTAACCTGATCGTCGTCAAACTTAAACGCGCCAAGCGCAACAAGAATCCGCTCAAGCGACTGAAACTGCGGACTGCTAACAAGCTCAAGGTTGATGAAAGTTTTACTGTCTTTGAGTCCAAGCATCCTATTAAGAACAGTAAAGGTCACCCCCTGCTCCTTCATTAGCTGCCGAATCAAAAGCTTTAAAAGCATGTTACTTGTTTTTGTTTTTGTTTTTCAACAAAGCCGCAGCAAGGCGACCTAACGCGTCCTTTACCTCGTCGTCGACTATTTTATCATCCTCACTTTTACTTGCGCAGTCCAAGGGCTTTTTCGCGCCGTTCTCCCCCATGATACTATCGTTAACCTTCACATCTACAAGACCGCAGAAATACACCGCATTCTTAACGGCATCCGACAAGGTCTCTTCGGACACAACCTTTGCACCCGTCATCGCCTTGCTGCCGTACTTAAGCTGCAAGCCAAGCAGCTCAAGCGCAATCCGCTCCACTCTTTCTCTGCGCTCCTCAGCATCCCCCTCAAAATAGCTAACCTTAACGTCCCCGTCGTTGGCGTTAGCCACCGTCGCAATGAAATCGTAAATCTTATCCATAACTATCTATTTTTTATTGCTACTACCAAATCCGTTATTACCCCGCTCAGACTTCGAAAGCTCGTCCGCCTCGACAAGCTCAACCTTGGGCAGCTCCATAATAATGAGCTGCGCAAACGCATCCCCTATATGATACTCAGCCACTCTGCTTTCGTAACCGTGATGCTGCTGATTCAAGCCGTCAGGCAGTACGACAAAGTCGTAGTTGAGTCCCGTGTCGTGCATTGGATCGGATGCGTAAAACGTCATAGGCTTAAACTTGCCTGTCACCTCACCACGGTAACCGCTGTCTATAACCCCAACAGCATC